>JAZFUH010000252.1:0-5103 GCA_036447125.1 Acidimicrobiia bacterium
GGTCTATGCCGAACGAAATTCTATTGGCTGCCTTGTCGAAGGCAACGTGTGCCGAATCGGGGAGGACCATCTCCGGCTTTGCAATGCCCGCACGGTCGCGGTATGCCTTCATCGCCATGATGATCGACTCCGTACCTCCCGACGTCACCGTTCCAACGATCTCGTCCCCTGCCCGGGCGGCAGATCTGGCGCCCAACATGTCTGCCGTCATCGCAACGACCTCGGCCTCGAACTTCATACCCGAGGGCCACACATCGAGATGGAGAGGATTCGATTGGGATTGGAGCGCATACACCTTGTTCAGGAACTCGATGTGATCGGCGTCGCCGTGGTAGACGGCCCCCGAAGTGTGGCCATCGTCCCATCTCTCATGTTCGGCGTCCGCAAGCGCTGCGATGTACTCGGTGATCTCGTCACGGTCGCGGCCCGTCTCGGGAAGACGCCGGTACACGGGGCCGTCGACGTCGGGTCGCACTATGGGCGCGGCGTCAAGCATCGCTTCGTACTCGGCGTCGAGAACGTCACGTACCTTGGGGATGCGTTGTGCACCACCGATGATGGCAGAGGCCAGACGAGGGGGGAGCCTGTCGAGAAGGTTCCTGGCTCTGTCCGTGATGCTCATGTGACTCTCAACCGTTGATGCGGCGGTAGATACCGCGGTTGGCTTTGTGGATCCGGCGGAACGTGTCATACCGACGGTCGTACATGGTCCGATTCGCCTGGTTCGGCATGTGGGTGGCTGATGTGGAAACCATCGCGTCGATGTCTTCCCACCCGATGTGCCCCAACGCCGCATGGGCAAGCATCCCTGCGCCACGGACGTTCACCCACAAGGGCTCGACGCGTTGAAGGATCGTGCGGTCGAGGACATCGGCATGGATCTGGGCCCACAGGTCTGATTGTGCGCCGCCACCGACCATGGCGATCGGGTCGAGGCGGCTCTTTGTGAAACGCTCAACGGTCTCGAGGAGCCACCGGGTGTTGTACGCAACGCCTTCGAACACCGCACGCACCATCTCGTCCCTCCCGGTGTCGAGCGATTGGTTGAAGAACCCGCCCCGGAGGCTTGCATCCTCAACGGGCGTGCGTTCGCCATAGAGCCACGGTGTGAAGATCACGCCGTTCGCTCCGGGTGGGACGGTCGCGGCGATGCTGTTGAGGTCTTCATATACCGATACGTCGCCGTGCCGGTTCGGGTAGAGGATCGAAGCCAGCCAATCGAGTGCTTTCCCCGCTGTCTCCTGCTCGTTTGCCACGAACCACCTGCCGGGCACCGCGGCGGGCAGCGATGCGATCGAATGCATCAGATCGGTCTTCTTGTACGGCACATGGCATGTGAGCCACGACGAAGTGCCGATGTAGAGGTGCGCCGCATGGTCACGGACGGTTCCCGCCCCGATGGCTGCAGAGGAGACGTCGGGAGTCCCTGCAACGACGGGTGTTCCCCGTGCCAGCCCGAGTTCGTCTGCAGCCGATTCGGTGAGGCCGCCGATCACGTCTGTTGCGTGGACAAGCTCGGGCAGTTGGTCCCGTTCCAGTCCGGCGTATCCAAGAAGGACATCGTCGTAGTCAACGGAGTCCGGGTCACGGTTGTCTGTGAGCCAGTGCAGGGCTATCGAGTCGTACGATGCCACGGCCCTGCCGGTGAGACGAAGATTGATGTAGTCCTTTGGCTCGAGGAATTTGTCTGCGGCCCCGTAGACATCCGGCCGCTCGTGACGGAGGAAGAGAATGTGGGCTATCGGGTCCTTCCCCGCTCCGGAGGGACCGCCCCCGGTTGAGGCGATCCAGCGACGTACCCTGAGCGGACCGAAGCCCTCGATGCGGATCGGTCCGGACCCTCTCAGATCCTTGAGATAGGGTGCACCCCGCGAATCCATCCAGATGATCGCGTTGCCGATCGGTGCTCCCTGCGCGTCGACGGTGACGGTTCCAGACCACTGGGATGTGACCGACACGGCCGTGATGTGGGTGTCTGGCAACGACTCCACTGTCCGTCGAGCTGCTCTGACGATCGCACTCCACCAGGCGTGCGGGTCCTGCTCAGCGCCACCTATGCCATCGAGCATGAGGTCGACGGACTCGATCGCGGTGCCGACGATCTCGCCACGGTCCGACACGAGTGCCACCTTCGGTCCTGACGTCCCGAGGTCAATGGCGAGAACGTACGTCGGTGACTCCACGGCGGCCAGCTTGCATAGTGCCGTGGCTGCCACGTCGTGTGTTGGTTCTCGTCACACGACCCGATATTCCTGCTGTGCGAATGACGGCCGGCTTCAGAACTCGATGACTTGGCGGAGCGCCTGGCCATCTGCGAGACGGTCGAGAGCGACATTGATGTCGTCAAGCTCGATGCGGTGCGAGATGAGCTTGTCCGTGGGGAAGTGACCGTTGGCGTGTAGCTCGATGAAGCGCGGAACATCGCGCGAGGTGACGCTCGAGCCGAGGTAGCTGCCCTGGATCGTCACGCCACCGGCAACCAGGGGTGCGAGCTCGAGGTCGTGTGAGACTCCTGGTCCCGGCAGGCCGAGTGTGGTTACCGTACCGCCACGTCGCACGATCCTCATCGCAAGCTCGAAGCCCTCCAAGGTGCCCGAGGCCTCGATGGCGTGATCGACCCCGCCTTGCGTCAGTTCGGTGACTCGGACCGTGGTTTGTTCGTCGACCACGAGTGTGTCGGTCGCCCCAAGTGCAGATGCCGAGGCGAGCTTTGTGTCGAGCCTGTCGACCGCGACTATCCGTTGTGCGCCAGCGACCCCTGCGCCGAGAACGGCCGAGAGCCCGACCGCTCCCAGGCCGACGATCGCAACGGAATCGTGCTCGGTGATCCCTGCCGTATTGAGTGCTGTCCCTGCGCCGCACAGCACGGCACATCCGAAGATGCATGTGTGGCGGGCCCCGAGACCACGAGGTACTTTCACAGCGGAGGCTTCTGACACGACCGTGTATTCGGCGAACGCTGCGACGCCCATGTGATGGTGAAGCTTCTCACCCCTGTGGGTGAGTCGGGTTCCTCCGGTGAGCAGCTCACCCTTCTGATTTGCCGCCGAACCAGCCTTGCACAGCCACGCCTCGCCACCACGACAGCGGACGCATTCGCCACACTGGGGCAGGTACACGAGTACGACGTCGTCCCCAGGTGCGAAATCTCTCACGCCGCGTCCGACAGCGGCGACGCTCCCAGCAGCCTCGTGGCCTATCACCATCGGAAGCGGCCAGACACGTGTGCCTGTGACGACGGAGAGATCGGATCGGCACAGGCTGGCCGCATCGATCTTCACCAGTAACTCTCCAGCTGCCGGATCGGGCAGTTCGAGTTCGACGATCGTGAGAGGTCGCGACTCGGCATAGGGTCGAGGGAGGCCGCTCTCGCGCAACACTGCGCCTCGAAACGTGGTCATGGGGCAGACGCCAAAGTGCAATTGGGGGTCATCGTCGGTCAGTCTGGCACACAGGCCCTGGCACCGTATCCAAACCGGGTTCACAGCCCGAGACGCTGCAGACGTTCCACCCGTCGTACGTCACACCGTGGAAATGGAATCGTTTGCCGCCGAGAGTCGCCTGTCTATCCCGTATCGGTCTCGTCGAAACTGATCGTGGCGAGGACTTCGTCTGCGGCATCGAGGAAGCTGTCAAAGTCTGTACCGTCCCCCGAAATCGCCATGATCGTCAATACGTCGCCGTCAATCGGGATGATCGTGAACCTTATTCGGGTGCCGTCGCGAAATTGCGGCGGGTTCAGGGGGATTTGGTTGTAGAGCCGATTGTTCGGAAATATGTACAGCTCGACCGACTCGCTGCCGGGCACCACCACGTCCGCGGTGAAGGAGAGACCATCGTATCCGTCGATCGATACTTCAACAGGATCGGTGCTCTTGAGGATCTCCTGACTCTTGATCGTCTCGATCACCGCGTCGATGGAGTTGGTATGGAATGTGACGAAGTTGAGGACTTCCGATCGCCCCTGCGCCACGACGTCTCGCATCAGGAGCAGAAGCGGCTCATACTCACCTCTGTAGATCCAGCCCTCTCCCACGGAGAAAGCGATGGTTGGCGTCATTATCGTGGTCGTGTGTCTGCCGGGTGCAAGATCGTGGTTGAGTATCACGAGAGACCCGACCGGTGACAGTGCCTCTGGCGTGCCGCTGCCGTCCTCTGTCGTAACTGTCAACTGCGATGATGTCTCGGCGGGCGAGGACGTCGTCGTACCCGAAGTGCTCAGGCCGCTGCACGCGGTCAGCACCAATACCAGCGCAGTAGCGAAGGCGACTCGTGCCAGCATCCTTGGCTCCCTGGGCTAGTGGGCGTTCACGTGGCGGGCCGGATATCGCTCGATCCGCTCAACAACACAGCGTGTCCCCACGCCGCATGTGAGTCGCTTTGTCGGACTTGCGACGATTCAATCTGACGTTCAGACACGAATCGTCTTCTCACGATGGTTGATGAGCCCCTTTACAATGGCAGAACTGGAGGAGCGGCGGACATGAAACGACTTGTGATTGTTGCACTGCTTGCAGTTGGGTTGATAGCCGTGACGCGAAAGATGGCATCAACATGCGGGTCCGCGATGCGAGCAAGATGCTCCGAGATGTGCGATCAGATGCTCGACCAGATGCCGGAGTCCTTCCCTCCGACGCGGATGATGGCCGATCTCGAATCCTTGAAGGAACAGACGGCTCGCATCCTCGATCTTCTTGAGGGTCAGACTGAGAGTTGACCGTGCCGGACCTGTCTGGTCGACTGCTGGGAGGTGAACTTTCGTGATGGTCGGCATGCTGACCTGATCCTGACGGCAGATCCCCCACTCCGGTGCAGATGGTTGCCTTCCCTCTACGACAACCAGTGCGATGGGGCAGTGTCGGCGTGTGCAGAGCTGCGTCGCGAAACGTGGTCATGGAACGAATACAGGGTCGCGATCGAGGCGCATCGGAAGGCAGTCTTGCACACAGGCCAGGCGACCGCAGGCACGCGGGTTCGAGCCCTGCCTGTCAGCGGGGATCAATCCTCGGGTGCGACGGCTTTGTGAAGGAGCACAGCGAGCTGATCGAGCTCGTCGAGCGTGAGTCGTTCGAGCATGGGCGTCGCGTCGGCAAGCATGGTTCT
>JAZFUH010000253.1:0-2067 GCA_036447125.1 Acidimicrobiia bacterium
GCTGATCCTTCCCATCCACCTGTGCGATCCTCACGGTCGTATCCGTGGCGAGCGGCTCAACAAGTGAAAGGATGATGTCGGTCGTGAGCATCGGTATGTCCACCGCTGTGATGAAGACCGCCCTTCTGCCCGCGATTCGCAGAGCCGAGAGCAGCCCACCCACCGGTCCCTCGCCCGGTGTGTCATCGAGGATGAGCACACCATCGGGTGGAACGACAATTCCCCCGCACACGATCACCTCGGTGAATACGTCACACAAGGTGTCATGGAGCCGGTTCAGGAACGGGGAACCGGCTATCACAAGCTCGGACTTGCTCTCACCCATGCGACTACTGGAGCCACCTGCCAGAATCGCACCGATCGTGTGGGAAATCATGCCCTCATTCTGGCAAAGGCGTGACGCAAGGGAATCACAAACCGAACTTGTGGATACAAAGGGTTATGTAGCGTGGCGTCCATGCGTACCGACCTAGACATCGCCAGAGCAGCAAAACTTCGACCGATAGCCGATGTGGCACGAGAAATGGGAATCCCCGACCGATACGTCGAACCACGCGGCCACGGTCTTGCGAAGATCGAGCTCGACGCACTCGAGTACATGGGGGAACCGAGAGCCAAGTACGTGCTTGTCACCGCGGTGAACCCGACACCTTTCGGTGAGGGCAAGACAACGATTTCGGTAGGCCTGGCACAGGGCTTCAAACTGCTCAACCAGCAGGCTGTGCTGAGTCTCCGTCAGCCCTCTCTCGGACCAACGTTCGGGATCAAGGGCGGTGCGGCAGGTGGAGGCTACTCCCAGGTCGTGCCGATGGAGGAGATGAATCTCCACCTCACCGGCGATTTCCATGCCGTGACCGCAGCGAACAACATGCTCGCAGCGCTCATCGACAATCACATCTATCAGGGCAACCAGCTCTCTATCAACGTCAAGCGTGTCACGTGGCGTCGGGTCCTCGATGTCAACGACCGCGCTCTGCGCAACATTGTCGTTGGTCTCGGAACCACCCTTGACGGGATTCCTCGCGAGGGCGGATTTGACATCACCGCGGCATCCGAGCTCATGGCCGTCCTGGGTCTCGCAACAAGCCTCCAGGATCTCAGGGAGCGTCTCGGACGAATCGTCGTTGGGTACGACCGGCACAAGGAGCCCGTCACGGCCGAACAGATCAAGGGCGCAGGCGCGATGGCTGTTCTTCTCAAGGATGCCCTCAACCCGAACCTCATGCAGACCCTCGAGGGAACACCAGCCCTCATCCACACCGGACCTTTTGCAAACATCGCACACGGTAACTCGTCGATCGTTGCAGACCAGGTTGGCATTCGCAGCGGCGACTATCTCATCACAGAAGCGGGATTCGGGTCAGACGTCGGAGCAGAGAAGTTCTTCAACTTGAAGTGTCAGGCATCGGGAATGTCACCGGATGTTGCGGTGATCGTCGCAACAGTGCGTGCTCTGAAGCTGAACTCGGGGAAGTTCCACGTCAGGGCGGGAAAGCCGTTGCCTGATGAGATGATCGCGGAGAGCCCACATGATGTCATGGCTGGGGCGGACAATCTGAGACGGCATATCGCGAACGTGCGCCAGCACGGGGTGACGCCCGTGGTGGCTGCGAACAGCTTCCCCACGGACCATCCTTCCGAGCTTGCTGCGATCGGCGCGATCGCAGAGGAAGAGGGCGTTGTCTGGGCTCTCGCGGACCCGTACGGCGGAGGTGCCGAAGGTATGGTTGCCCTCGCTGAAGCCGTGAGGGACGCTGCCAAAGACGGGTCGCAGTTCACCCCTCTGTACACGCCGGACATGAGTCTGGCTGACAAGATCGAGACGATCGCAACCAAGGTCTACGGCGCAGATGGCGTGGAGTACGACATCAAGGCGAAGCGGCAGCTTGCCAGTTACGAGTCACACGGTTACGGGCACCTGCCGATCTGCATGGCCAAGACCCAGTACTCCTTCAGCCACAATCCGTCCCTTCTCGGGGCGCCGACAGGCTGGACGCTTCCGGTGCGTGAAGTCCAGCTCGTCGCCGGCGCAGGATACGTTCTGCCGCTCACAGGCTCGATCAACCG
>JAZFUH010000254.1:0-2200 GCA_036447125.1 Acidimicrobiia bacterium
GGACCATCGATATTCGTGAAGTACCGTGCAAGAATCGCCCGTTCATCCTCTGTGTACGACTCGCTGTGATAAGCGGGTGGTGCGGCGACAGTGCTCACGAATACCTCTCAGCAGCTTTGGCTGGCACCGTACACCCGGTGCAGTGCCTCAGCAATGATCGAGCGGGATGTAGCCTTCTCGACATGGCATTTGTGAGGATTCTGCTTGGTGCGCTTGTGGCGATGCTCGTCGTCGTAGTCGTCGTTCCCGGAGTCGTGCTCTTCGACCTCGTCGTTGGCGGCACCGGATTGGGGCTGTGCCCGACGGGTCTCGGTACGTGCACGACGTCTGCGTTCACCGTGATGGAACTGCTCGGCATTCTGGTGCTGGCTGTGGCCATCGTCGGAGCAGGAATCGTTGGATGTCTTCGGATCCTGCACCGTTCGACGGCGCGGTACTGAGCCCGTGCCCCCGGTACTCTCCATCTCCATGGAACCGGTGACACGCCAGGGGTCTGAGGATGGGTATCCACTGTCGGAACGGATGCCGGACTACCTCGTGACGTTCGCAATCGGATTCGTCGGCGCCGCCGCCGTGGGGCTTGTCGTCTGGCTGATCAGCGGCATCCCGCTTGCGTCAACAGTCGGATACACGGTCATCTTGTACGGTGTCGTGTTGCTTCTCGCTGGAGGTTCAGCGGGCGGCGGATACACGAACTTGGGATTGGGCGCGATGGGATCGTTCTTTGGAACTCGTCGGGCGGACGAAGTCCAGCCGGAGGTCCGTTCCGTCCACAAGCCAACTCCCCATGAACGGCTCCAGAAGGGTCTCAGACCCGGAGCCAACCCGCGAGCGTTCTGGCAGGTGGTCGGAGGCGTGCTCTATGTCGCTTGGGGTCTCCTCATCGTGATCGTGGGGTCCTGAAGGGAAATGCAGTCTCCACCATCGGTTCAAGAGCGTCGAAACGCGCGCGTGATCCTGAATCGTCTCAACAAACTGTATCCGGATGTCGCCACAGCTCTCGAGTATGTCGATCCGTGGCAGCTTCTTGTATCGACGGTCCTTTCTGCCCAGACAACTGACGAGAACGTCAACAAGGTTGCGCCGGTGCTCTTCGAGCGCTACCCGACGCCCGAAGACCTTGCAGGCGCCGATCCGGAAGATGTCGAGCGGATCATCTACTCAACCGGCTACTACAGACAGAAGACCAAAAGCGTGATCGCTCTTGCCGGAGACCTCGTCGACAAGTACGACGGGGATGTGCCTGCGGACCTCGACAAGCTGGTCGCTCTCCGAGGAGTGGGCCGCAAGACTGCATCGGTTGTGCTTGCAGAGGTATGGGACATCCCTGCCATCGCGGTTGACACCCACGTCAAGAGGGTCGCGAAGCGCCTCGGATTGACACCGAACCTGGATCCTGAGAAGGTCGAGCGTGATCTTATGTCGCTCTATCCGGAAGATCGCTGGACCCAGGTTTCAATGACGGTGATCCAGTTCGGCCGTGATGTCTGTGATGCAAAGAAGCCCCGGTGCTGGGAGTGCCCATTGCGAGATCGCTGCGCGTACGACGACAAGACGATCGGTCCGAAGCGATGATCCGCAGTGTGGCGAGAGCGTTCAGACGGAATCCGAGGGATGGAGCGATCGCTGCTATGGCGATTCCCGCACTCGGCACTCTGGCCATCGACCCCCTGGTGTCGATCGTGGATACCGCATGGGTCGGTCGTCTCGGGACGGTGCCCCTTGCGGCGCTCGCAGTTGCATCAGCGGTTTTTGGGGCGGTGTTCGCCGTGTTCAATTTCGTGCATGTCACGATCACGCCGCTCGTGGCCGGTGAGGTTGGCCGTGGCGCACCAGAGAGGGCAGGGGGAATCACGAAGGGAGCGATCGTTGTTTCGCTTGTGCTTGGCGTCGTCCTTGCCTTTGTCGTCGGTTCATTTGCCGAAGCGATCGTCGGAGCCTTTGGTGCCACAGGTGATGTCCTCGAGCAGTCGGTTGCATATCTCAAAGTCAGAATCCTGGCACTGCCTGCGATGCTTGTAGTCATGGTCGGCCATGGCGTCTACCGGGGGCATCAGGACACCCGCACTCCTCTCTATGTGGCCATCGGTATGAACCTGATCAATCTCGTTGTCGACCCGATTCTCATCTTCGGTGCGGGAATGGGTGTTGTAGGTGCAGCGTGGGCGACAGTGTTGGCACAGATGATCGCAGCCGCGGT
>JAZFUH010000255.1:0-3352 GCA_036447125.1 Acidimicrobiia bacterium
TGCCCTCACGTCTCGCCCTTCGTATCTGATCGGGCGTGAACTGTGATGTGTCCGGCTGTGACATCAGCAGCTCCTGAAGCCCGAGGTTGAAGACACGTGTCTCTTCAGAAACGGCATTATCTCGAAAGAGTGCTGGATCGATGTGCATCCGGCGAGCGTAGCCGTACGATCAAGCGGAGGCCGGGGTTGTCTAACTTGCGGTTTCCGCGACTTGGCGGAGGGGGAGGGATTCGAACCCGAGAAGGGTCGTGGGGTACATGCCTTGTTTTGGGTTGGTGACTCGATCCGTCGCAGCAGGCGGTGGGTCTGTATCGAGATTGGCGGCGTGGAAGGTGCGCCGGGTCACACTTGTGGATCCATGACTTGGCGGAGGGGGAGGGATTCGAACCCTCGATGCGTTTCCACATACGCGCTTTCCAGGCGCGCGCACTAGGCCAGACTATGCGACCCCTCCGTAGGATGGGAATCCTAGAAGGGAGAGACCGAATAGTGAATGCCGATGCTGCCATGGAGATCGCTCTTGATGAGGCTCGCGCAGCCCTCGATCACGGCGATGTTCCCGTTGGAGCCGTACTACTCGATGGCGAGGGCAAAGTCGTCGCCACCGACCACAATCGACGGGAGGAGCGTGGCGACGCAACGGCGCACGCAGAGATGCTTGTCATCTCTGAGCGGTCCAGGGATCTCGGCAATTGGCGCTTGGCCCGCCACACATTGGTCATCACGCTTGAACCATGTGCGATGTGTGCGATGGCAGCAGTTTGGGCTCGCATCGACCGGATCGTCTACGGTGCAGCGGACCTCAAAGCAGGCGCAGCCTGGTCGCTCTTCAACATCCCTCAGGATGAACGTCTCAACCACACAATCGAGCTCACCCAGGGTGTGCTCGAGGCCGACTGCCGCGCACTGCTCGAGTCCTTCTTCTCACAACGTCGCTAGAACCCGTCGTCCGTCGTTTTCAGCCCAGGAGGGACTTGCCGTCGCCTCTGAGCATGACGCAGGCCTCGGTCACTCCCTCGGCCATTGCGATCTCTGCCTTCTTCAGATACGAGCGGGGGTCGTAGATCTTCTTGTTGCCAACCTCGCCATCGATCTTGAGTACACCTTCGTACCCGGTAAAGAAGTGATCAGCGATCACACGGGAGAAGTTGTACTGATTGTCCGTGTCGACGTTCATCTTGATCACACCGAAGTCGATGGCTGCATGAATGTCTTCGAGTTCGGAACCGGATCCGCCGTGGAAGACGTAATCGAAATGTGCATCCTGACCGTGGGCAGCCTTGATCGCTTCCTGACCGTCGCGCAGCACTTCTGGACGCAGCTTGACGTTTCCCGGCTTGTATACACCGTGCACGTTACCGAACGTCGCAGCAAGTATGTAGCGACCCCTCTCTCCGAGTCCGATCGCATCAACCGTCTTGAGCAGATCTGCACTGGTCGTATACAGCTTCTCGCTTGGGACGCCCTCAGCCGAAACCCCGTCCTCCTCGCCACCTACAACACCGACCTCGAGTTCGAGGATGATGTCGAGTTCGTTCATCTCTTCGAGTAGCTCAGCCGAGATCTTCAAGTTCGCATCGAGATCGATCGCTGAGCCATCGAACATATGGCTCTGATAGAGCGGAGGAAGGCCTGCCTCTTTGCGCTCTCTGCTGACCTGAAGCAGTGGACGGACGAACGTGTCGACCTTGTCCGCCTGGCAGTGGTCCGTATGCAGAGCGATGAGTACCGGGTACTCATCTGCGAGCAGATATGCCATCTCGGCGATCGCCTGAGCGCCGAGCGCCATGTCGTTGACAAAGGTACCGGAAGCGAATGAGCCTCCACCGGTGCTGATCTCGATGATCCCGTCGGACTCTGCTTCAGCGAATCCTCGCATGGCAGCGTTGAGGGTTTCGGACGATGTGATGTTGATGGCGGGATAGGCGTATCTGCCTTCTCGTGCCGCGTCGAGCATGGCGTTGTACTGGTCGGGTGTTGCGATTGGCATGTTTCGCTCCAATGGGTAGTTCGCTACTTCGGAAACTACTCGTGTTTGCGCGGTTTTTCACATCGAGTGAGAAGTCAGGACCATGACTCAACGCTCCGTCGAAGCCACAGGCGCATACTGCTCCAGCCGTCGGTGGAAACCCATGAGTGTTCCCGGTCGATGTGTCCTGTGTGCGTCCGAAGTATCGGTGACGGACCGTCCTCGGTACAATCTCGCAGTCTGGAGGGGTGACAGAGCGGACGAATGTGACGGTCTCGAAAACCGTTGGGCCTTCAGGGGTCCCGAGGGTTCAAATCCCTCCCCCTCCGCCAAGTCGTGGATCCGCGAGCGTGACCCGTCGCGGTTTCCACGCCGCCTGTCGCGAGAGAGATCCGCTGCTTGTTGCGAAGGGTCGAGTCAACGACGCGAACCAGGGTGTGTGCCGCCCGGTCCTTTCTGGGTTCAAATCCCTCCCCCTCCGCCAAACAGAACCGGGCACCATGTGGTGTCGTATTTCTATCGTTCACCGATATAGGTCGTGGTACGGTTGGCTCCGAACGGGGGCAGCGTAGGTGCTGCACCATGCGGGACCACCCGCGTGTCACCAAAGGAAAGGAATGCGATGCCGCTTCTGAATCTTTTCTGGACGATGTTGATCTTCTTCATGTGGGTCATCTGGATCTGGTTGCTGATCACAGTCTTCATCGACATCTTCCGCGACAAGGAGCTCAACGGATTTACGAAGGCTGTCTGGGTGTTGTTCGTCATCGTCCTGCCGCTGCTCGGTGTGCTCGTGTATCTGGTCGCTCGCGGCGATTCGATGCATGAACGCCAGGTACAGCAGGCTGCGAAGCAGCAACAGATGGCTGAGCAGTACATCCGGGACGTCAGTGGTGGGAGCACCGCCGATGAGCTCGAGAAGCTCGGCAAGCTGCACACGAGTGGCGTCCTCACGGACGAAGAGTTCGCCGCCCAGAAGGCGAAGGTCCTGGGCTAGACGCACCGAATTCCGCAGAAGCGAGCGCCCTTCTGGGGCGCTCGCTTCTGCGTCAACCGTGGCCAAGACCCGCGTACCCAGAGTTCCAGACCGCACTGGGTCCGGTTGTGAGCCCAGAGAACAACGAAACGGGGTGCGAATTAGCAGGGACCGATGCCAGAATACGGACTCCGGAGGGATGACTGAGCGGACGAAAGTACTGGTCTTGAAAACCAGCGAGGCGCAAGCTTCCGTGGGTTCGAATCCCACTCCCTCCGCTACTCGATGGGCAGCAGTCGCAGCTGACCAAGACTCACTATGTCTCGCGCCTCGACGCGATCCACGCTCCGAGGAGAACAAGTGCTGTTCCAGCAATGGCTGCTGGCTCGATGTTGTCGCCACGGGCA
>JAZFUH010000256.1:0-4818 GCA_036447125.1 Acidimicrobiia bacterium
TGGAGCAAGACCCGATAGTCGAAACGACCGTTGAAGTCGGATCCGCTGTGACTGTGAAACTCGGTGCTGCCCAACAGGTCATCGTGCCCGATGTGTTGAACAAGAATCTTGCTGATGCCCAGACCGAAATGGCTACGGCCAGCCTCTCCCTCGACCTGGTCGGAACGGTGGTGACAAACGATGCCGCAAAAGATGGCACGATCGCATCCCAGGATCCCGCAGCCGGCGTCGAGGTAGACGAAGGGTCCTTCGTCAGCGCAACGGTCTTCGTGTATCAGCCCGACGTGCCTGACTTCGGAAACATGACAGTTGGCGCCGCTCAGACCCTTGCTACAAGCGTCGGTCTCGGCACTGTGAACCAGATCGGCACGATCGAGACGGGAGATGTCGGCCTCCACGGCACCATCGCCTCCCAAGATCCAGCTGTCGGGACATCTGTGGCTGTGGGGACCAACATAGATGTGTTCATCTACGTCCCACCGGCCGCACCTTGAACCCGACGGTTGTCCGAGCCGAGAGAAATGATCGCCTAGCAAAGTGGTTCAGGTTCAACGGCCGTGACCTCCCCTGGCGTAGGACGGTGGATCCATACCCTGTCCTCGTTTCTGAGGTAATGCTCCAACAGACACAGATCGGTCGGGTCGTCCCCAAATTCGAAGCCTTCATGGACTTGTGGCCAGATATCGAATCCCTGGCCTCAGCAGACATGAACGTTCTGATGCGTGCTTGGTCCGGGCTGGGTTACAACAGCAGGGCTTTGCGCCTCCGCGAAGCGTCTCGGCTCGTCGCTGCAGACGGATGGCCGAATTCGATCAACGGTCTCATGGGTCTTCCCGGGGTCGGGCCGTATACGGCAGCGGCGATTGGCTCGATCTCGTTCGGCGAGGACGTGCCTGCTGTCGACACGAATCTGAGGAGAGTCCTGAGTCGCTGGGCAGGCGAGCCCTTGGAGGGTTCGACGCTTGACGCATACGCCCTCAAGGTCGTCGGCTCTCCTGCGGGTGACTGGAACCAGGCACTCATGGATCTCGGCGCGGCAGTGTGCACTCCGAAGCAACCAAAGTGCACCATCTGTCCTGTCAGCGAATGGTGCGTAGATCCCGCGATCTACGTACCGCCGCCGCGCCAGTCGAGGTTCGAGGGTTCGCACCGCCAGCTCCGCGGTGCGCTTCTGCGAGCCCACCTAGCTGGAAGGGATCTTCTTGAAACCGGACGCGAACTCCGCCGCCCCGACACAGAGATCCAAGGCGCTGTCTCCGCGCTGAAACGTGAAGGTCTCATCGGACCTGACGACTGAAGCGAGGACAAGCGAGCTTGCGGTGCCGCGGGCCTCGCCTCGCGGCGGTTCTCGCGTACAGGGCTCGCAGGACCCTCAGTGTCCTGACATCCTGCCTATCAATCCTTCAGGAAGTTCGCGAGCAGCGCCTTACCTTCAACGGTCAGGATGCTCTCGGGGTGGAATTGAACGGCTGAGATCGGGTACTCGGCGTGCCGTACTCCTTGCAGGACTCCGTCGTCGGAGTGGGCAGTCGCGACAAGCGCATCCGGGAGTTCAACAGCAGCCAGGGAGTGGTATCTCGTTGCGTCGAACGGATTCGGCAAGCCTTCGAACACGCCCCTCCCATCATGGGTGATCGGTGATGTCTTCCCATGACGAGGTTTAGGGGCAAGACCCACGGAACCTCCGAAGGCAACGACCGCAGCCTGGAGCCCGAGGCAGACGCCGAGGGTCGGGATGGCCGGTCCGAGCTCCTGGACGAACTCGATCGAGCGACCGGCATCCTCGGGGCGACCGGGACCGGGCGAGATCACGAGCCTGTCCGGTGCGAGGTGTCTGGCTTCGTCGACCGTCAGGACATCGTTGCGATACACAACGGGTTCCGCACCAAGTTCACCGAAGTACTGGGCAAGGTTGTAGGTGAAGGAGTCATAATTGTCGAGGATCAGAACCCTCACGAGATCCCTCCACCGGAATCGAGAAGGTTGTTTCCCATCCAGTCGTACACGAACATCAGCGCGATGAAAGCAGCAATGAGGATTGCAGCGGCCAGCGTCACCTGGACCGGCCTGGGGCCGGGAAGCGCGAAGAACAGACGCTTGATCATCATCCGGAGATCGCCGCAAAGTTCGGGCCGCCGACAAGTTCGGCGAACACGACGAGGCGCTCGCGTGCACTGAACTTCGGGTTGCATGTGGTAAGCGTGAGCCAAGCACCGTCGCGCGCCTGGGTCACCCAGATCTCGGTTGGTCGGACGATGATCGTCTCTCTCACCTCATATATGTGTATTCCGATCCCGGTTTCGACCTCGATGATGTCGCCCGGTTCGAGTTCGTCGAACTCATGGAAGGGAGCACCGTAAGTGGTTCGATGCCCGCTGAACACCGAGTTTCCCGGTTGACCGGGTAGCGGTGTCGAAGGCATATGGCCCACACCGTTCTTCAGATCCTTGCGAGAGACCCCCTCGACGATCGCCCAGCCGTCTTCGAGACGATCAAGGGAGGGGACCCGGATGATGGCAAAGGCCTCGTGAGCGGCAGGTGGGGATTCGACCTTGAGCGCGGGGACGGGGAGGCGTACATCTACCGGATCTGTGAGCTCGGAAGCGCCGGGCTCGACGTACGGAATCTCGGTGTACTCGACCGTGACGAAGTACTCCTGGGCCTCGACTTCGAGCTTCTCATTGTTCTGTTGGGCAAGGTACGTCGTGACAAAGAGCTGATGTGCCACGAACCCGAGCAGGAACAGACCCACCCAGATACTCATCCATCCAGCAAAGCGAACAGACCGAATGATCCATCCGTCGCGGCGTACGGCCGGATCGACAGTCTCGTTTCGCTCCGTCATGACATCGCTCATCTCGAAAGAGGCTACAGCAGCATCCGATATGCGATGCCCGATATCTGAAATCCGATATCCTGTGCACATGCCAGTTTCAAAAGGCCGCAAGAAGGCCAACAAACGTCCAACGCCACCGTCGCACAAGCCGACCGCAATCGATGAGAAGGGCCCATCCGCAACGTGGTACGTATCACTGATGTTCGGGCTGATGGCCGTTGGGGTCATCGTCATCCTGACGAACTACATGGGAGTCCTCCCCGGTGGTACATCGAACACCTATCTGCTCGCGGGCCTCGCAGGCATCGGTGTCGGATTTGCTATGACCATGGATTACAGATAACTCAGCGATCGGTGCTTCACGGTTCCCGGTTCACCTTTCGGTCTTCAATCCTCGGTCCTCTGCTGAAATGTCAGCCTGATCCTCCTGTGGGCTGCGATCTCGCTTCTTATCCACCATGTTCTCCACAGGTGGGGACAAGTCGCGAAAAGAGTTCGCGAACTACTCGCATCTTCGCTTCAGGCCTGGACCATGTCCTCACGGCAGTGACGAGGTGAGGCGATCTCACCACCGTGTGCCACAGTGACGGTCAAAGAGAGCCCACAGACCGTGCACACGTAGGGCACGTCGACCTCGAGAACATCCTCAAGATCAGGCTCGGCAGGCGGACCTGTGGCGATGAACCTGATTGACCAGATGGTGACGGCGAGTATTCCGATTGCGATGACAATCGCAACCACCAAGGTAGAGGTCACGCGAGGGACTCGATGATCGTTCCGTTCGCCAATCCACCGCCCTCACACATCGTCTGGAGTCCATACCTGCCACCCGAGCGCTCGAGCTCATTGAGAAGGGTGGTCATGAGGCGTGCTCCGCTTGCACCGAGTGGATGACCGAGAGCAATCGCACCACCGTTGACATTTACCTTGTCCCAGTCTGCGCCTGTCTCCCTGAGCCATGCACCAACGACCGCCGCAAATGCCTCGTTGACCTCGAAGAGATCGATATCCGAGATGGAGAGACCCGCACGGTCAAGCGCCTTCTCCGTGGCGGGAATGGGCCCGGTGAGCATTGAGACCGGGTCTGTGCCGACAAGCGAGAAAGCTACAAAACGAGCACGCGGCCTCAGGCCAAGCTCATCTGCCTTCTCTTTTGACATGATCAGTAAAGCTGCTGAGCCATCGGTGATCTGGGATGAGTTCCCAGCCGTCACGACGCCATCCTCCTTGAAGGCCGGCTTGAGTGCAGCCAGGCCCTCCGTGGTTGTCGATGGTCTGATGCCTTCGTCCCTGCTGACCGCGGTCACCACACCGTCTTCCTTGACCTCAATAGGGACGATCTCGTTCTCAAAGCGCCGTTCCTCCGTCGCCCGGAGAGCACGCATGTGCGAGTCGTATCCATAGTGGTCGAGTTCCTCTCGTGGAATGTCCCAACGCTCAGCGATCATCTCGGCAGACAGACCCTGGGGAATGAGATCGTCTTGGTAACGCTCGCGCATCTTCTCACCAAACGGCCGACCCGCGACAGCTGACGAACCCATCGGAACTCGGGTCATCGACTCCACGCCCGCAGCGACGACAACGTCATACGCTCCCGCCATCACGCCCTGGGCCGCGAAGTGGACGGATTGTTGCGATGATCCACATTGTCTGTCGATCGTGACGCCCGGGACAGATTCCGGCCAGCCGGCACCAAGGACTGCATTTCGACCGATGTTCCATGTCTGGTCACCCACCTGGGAGACGCACCCCATGATGACATCGTCAACAAGGGCCGGATCGAAACTGTTTCGCTCCGCAAGAGCCTTCAGTGTCTCCGCGGCGAGGTCAGCGGGATGCCAATCCGAGAGAACCCCGTTTCGTCTGCCGAGGGGCGTACGTACTGCGTCAACGATCACGGCCTCTTGCATGGGTTCTCCTTTGTGTGGAGTGGAGACGATCGGACTCGAACCGACGACCCCCTGGTTGCAAACCAGGTGCTC
>JAZFUH010000257.1:0-2140 GCA_036447125.1 Acidimicrobiia bacterium
CGTGATCATGAGGTGACAATCGAGGTACAGATCGGTTGACCGACGGAGGGATGCGATCACCGGCGGACCGAGCGAGATGTTCGGCACGAAGTGGCCATCCATGACGTCGACGTGGAGGAGATCCACGTATTCGCTTATGGCATCGATGGCGTCCCCAAGGTGAGCGAAGTCGGCTGCGAGGATTGACGGCGCGAGGCGTGGTGGCGTTCTCATTGCCAGCGAGTGTAAATGGGTAACGTGACACAGCGGGGAAAGGAAGAACTGATGGATCGATACAGAATCAAGCCGGGGCATCGCATCGACCTTTCTGCGATCGATCCGGGGGACAAATCTGCGTTCCGTTCCATGAGGAAGACAACCTCGCTTCCTGTGCTCAGGGAGATGAACAGGGAACTCTCCCGATTGCAGCGACTGTTGTGGGCAGACGACAGAACCGCGCTCCTTGTGGTTCTCCAGGCAATGGACACCGGTGGCAAGGACGGAACGATCCGAAAGGTCTTCTCCGGAGTCAATCCCCAGGGAGTCGATGTCATCGGCTTCGGCGTTCCGGGTCCGCACGAGATCGAACACGACTATCTCTGGAGAGTGCACCTCCACGCACCGGCGAGGGGTCGCATAGCGGTGTTCAATCGCAGCCATTACGAGGATGTTCTCGTCGTGCGAGTCAACGACCTGGTTCCGCAGAACGTGTGGTCGAAACGATACGAGCACATTCGCAATTTCGAGTCGATGCTCGCGGACGAGGGCACGGTGATTGTCAAGATCATGCTCCATATCTCGAAGGAGGAGCAGAGGAAACGTCTCCAGGATCGTCTCGACGATCCTTCCAAGAACTACAAGTTCAACCCAAATGACCTGTCCTCGAGGGAGAGGTGGGACGACTACATGGCGGCGTACGAGGACGCCATCTCCCGCACCTCAACGGACAAGGCCCCCTGGTACGTCGTTCCATCCGATTCCAAATGGTACCGGAACCTCGTCGTTTCCCGAATCCTCATCGACACGATCACAGGGATGGACCTCGAATACCCCGTTGCAGACTTCGATCCATCAACAGTCGTCATCGAATGACCGCTTCGTCCCACCGCGGATACCCGCTCGCTACTCGAACCTGACGGCCTGCCCCCGCCTTCCATGCATCCAGGCCACTGCGTCGAGAATCGGTCTGCCCGGCGGCTGGACAATGCGAAGCTCGATCGTGCCATTGGTGAAACCTGCTACCACGCGTGTGCCCACAAGAGTGATCGTCCCCGGCTCGACACTGCTCTCCGTGGGTGAGATGGCGTGAAGGCGGAGCGACCCATCTGCGGTTTCGACCCACGCGACAGGTCTGGGATGGAACGCACGAATCCGTCGCTCTGCCACTGAGGCATCGACACTCAACGTCAGCTGTGCCTCGGATTTCTTCAATCGTCTTGCGTGGGAGACACCAGAAGCGATCTGTGGCACCGGCCCTCGTCCTCCATTGAGATACTCCGGCATCGTTCCGTCCACGAGCGAAGCACCGAGGTATGAAAGCCGAGCGGTAAGGCTCCCCCCGGTCTCGTTCGGAGCGATAGGCGTCGCGATCTCCCCAAGGACCGGACCGGTGTCAAGCCCTTCGTCGATTTTCATGAGCGTGACGCCTGTGCGTACATCCCCTGCTTCGATCGCTCGCTCGACCGGTGCTGCGCCTCTCCATCTCGGAAGGAGCGAGAAGTGAACATTGAGGTATCCGAATGGCACAGCCTCCAACATCACAGGGGTGAGGATTCTGCCGTACGCCACAACCACACCGACGTTGAAGCCCCCACCGACGAGCAGATCGCTCAGGTCTTGTGAGGACTCGGGTTGCGACACGGCGAATCCGAACTGTCTCGCCGCTGTCTTGACTGGTGGTTCCGCTCTGACCCTGCCGCGCGATGCTCCCCTGTCCGGCTGTGTGATGACAAGATCGATGTCCTCGACATCGGCCAACGCGCAAAGGCTCGGTATAGCCGCGGCCGGTGTGCCGAGAAATACGGCACCCATCACGAGACCCTGTTCGTGCCGAGCGATTCCTCGCGAAGCTCTTTGAGTACCTGCTTGCGGACGCGCGTGCTGAGATGGGCAAGCAGCAGCGTGCCGTCGAGATGGTCGATCTCATGTTGAAGCACCCTGC
>JAZFUH010000258.1:0-14832 GCA_036447125.1 Acidimicrobiia bacterium
CGAATCGAATTCACTGCTCTGGAGGGTACGTCTTGAGCTACGTCGCAAGCCAGATCATCGTTTGGATAATCGTTGCGACCCTCTTCGGGTTCGCCCTTGGTTGGATGGTGAGCTCACGACGACGTGTCAAGAAGAAGCACAAGTTCGGGAAGCGGCGTTTCTGATCGGCGCGGTCCCCGATACCGGATCGCGACGGATGGTCTACGATCTGCGGTCTCCCGCCATGACAGGATCCTTGTAAAGCGCGGTTGACATCAGAAGGATCGCCACAACGATCACCGCTGCCGACCCGCCGACATAGACGGGCACAACTCCGACCGCTCCTGCGAGCGCTCCTCCGATCGCCGCACCGATCGGAAGACCGGCCCAGGCGAGGGTGCGTGATGCGGCGATGACCCGTGCCATGTGTTCCGGGGGTGCGAGTTGTTGGCGCATCGTCACGAGGGCGACGTTTACCCATGTGACACCGGTGATGGCGATTCCTGCAGGAATTATGGCAAACCAGTTTCCCATGAGCGCCACCGCAAGAAAGCCTGAGCCAAGCATGCCAAGCCCGATCACGTACATCGTTCCAAGCGGTATGCGTTTGGCGATTCGACCGGCAAAGGCAACGCCGATGGAACCGATCGCGGCCTGTGCGGCGAAGAACAAGGCGATCTCTCTTCCGCTCTCGGCGAGAGCCGACCCCTGGGATACATCCATGCCGAGAACCTCTGTGGCGACGAAGAAGACGAGGAGGATCTCAAGGGGTTGAAACACGAGGTTCGTGACGGTGCCACCCAGGGTTCCCCACTTCAGTCGGTCATCTGCGAAGAGTATCCTGAGTCCCGACCGGATGGCCGTACCGAAAGGTTCATGTTCAGGTGGAGAAACGTGTTTGATGGGTCGAACGAACCCGAGGAGAGCGGCAGAAACCACGAATGTCGCGGCGTTGAGCCCGAACGCGAGAGCGAATCCGCCTGCAAGGGCGATGATGATGCCACCTACGAGCGGTGCGGCGCTGAGTGAGAGAGTTCTCGCAATACCAAGCTGGGCGTTCGCCCTTACGAGATCCTCTTCGAGAAGCGATCGCGTCATGTAGGACTGGAGTCCTGAATCGAAGAGCACTGCCATCGACCCTGCGAGGAACGCGACGGCGAACACGATGTATTCGTTGATCCACCCGCCATATGACCCGACGGCGAGAAAGAAGAATGCTCCGGCGCGAATCAGGTCAGCGCCGATCAAAGTTGTTCCGAGTCTGCGTCTTCGATCGAGGAACACGCCAGCGGCGAGGCCGAACAAGAGCATTGGAAGAGTCTCAGCCGCTGCAGTGAGACCAAGATCGAACGCGTCTCCCGTCAGTGAGAGTACGAACATCGGCAACGTGAAGAACGCGATGTAATCGCCGAACAACGAAACGGCCTGACCACCGACGAGCGGAATCAGGTTTCGTTTCGCCTTCAGGTGCCCTTCATGGGGCGGAATCCCCCCCGGCTTGACGGTCTCCACGAACAAGCATCCTAGCGGTCTGTCGCAGAAATGGATGCCGCGTCTCTCCGGCCCTCGACGCAGTCCGGACTGCGTCTTTGCTGTGCGTCCTTGGCGGATGACGCAGATGCCACCGAGACATCCAGACATCAGATCTGCGACAGACCACCGGCCCGATCTGCCTTCCGCTGCCTGCTGGCACGGAACGACATGTGAACCGTTAGCCTGATGGGGTCGACAGTGGGGATCATGGCTCAGCTACAAGACATACCCAGACTCACAGGCGAATTCGTCGAACTTGCCAAGGAGTACCTGCTCCAAGAGACGGTGGAGCCTGCCAAGAGGCTCGGACGCTTCGCCGGCTACTCGATCGGTGCGGCGGCTCTGTGGGCGGTCGCCCTCGTCCTGTTGTCGGTGGCCGGGCTGCGAGCGCTCATCGGGGTGCTGCCAACGGGGGCATACTGGGAGGCGCTCGGCTATGTGCTGTTCGCCTTCGGGCTGATCGGATTCATCGCAATCCTGATCAAGTTGGTCCCCGATAGAGGCGTTCACGACGTTGCACGCCGGCCACATGAACCAGGAGATCAGACATGACCGTTCAAAAGGCCGACCTTGAGGCGAAGCTCAGAGAGATCGAAGGGGTTGTCATAGACGTCGAGGAGGAAGCAAAGTCGAACATGGTGACCGTCGCCGTCGTGGCAAGCGTCGTTGTGATCGGCCTGATAGCTCTCGCCGTCTGGCGCTCAAGACGATCGAGCATCCGCGTTGAGGTATACAACACGTGACTCGTCCGATCCGTTTCGTTGTTCGCCGCTGGTGGTGGAGCCACTTTCATCCATTGACCCGATTCGGGTGGATGACCGCAACGGCTGGCAGGTCACGCAGCGGGACCCAGACGGTGGTTGGTATCGGCTTGGTCGGGGCAGGACTCATCCTCAAGCGGAGCGGACGCAGGAAGGTTCTCTATCGAGGGACGATCAAGCCGGGCACGAGCACCAAGATCAGGGTGTATCGAGGTAGAGACGTCATCCACGACGGATCAATTGGAGGCTGAAAGTGTTCGGCGGAAACAAGAACTGGGTACGTATCGTCATATGGGTGGTTGTTGCGATGATGGTGCTCACACTCATGGCTGCGTTGCTGCCAGCGCTGGGATGAACCGGACGGGGGACATCTTCGTAGAAGGCGAGGCCTGCCTGCTTTCTGACACGAAGGATCGAGAATTCCTGCTGACTCTTGATGCATCCAAGACGTTCCAGTTCGACAAGGGAACGGTTCCCCACTCTGAGATCATCGGGTTCCCCGAGGGATCCACCATCCGCACGTCCAGGGGCGCAGCACTGGTTGCGATGCGACCCAGGCTCGCGGATCACGTTCTACGAATGAAACGTGGCGCTGCGGTCATGTATCCGAAGGATGCAGGTGCGTTGATCACCTGGGCAGACATCGCGCCGGGATGCGTCGTCGTCGAGGCAGGCACGGGGTCAGGAGCTCTGACTCTCGCCCTGTCCAGGGCTGTCGGCCCTGAGGGGAGAGTTATCAGCGTCGAGCGACGCGAGGACCACGCGACGCATGCGAGGCGTCTCATCGAGTCCTTCCTGGGGGCAGTGCCCGATAATGTAGACCTGAGGATCGGCGAGGTTGAAGAAGTTCTTGTCGGAGTGAAGCCTGACCGGATCATGCTCGACATCCCCGAACCCTGGCACTGTGTACCGATCGCAGCGGATGTGCTTCCCGGGGGCGGAGGCTTTGCCTGCTACCTACCCACCGTCCCACAGGTGCAGCAGGTGAGAGAGGCCTTGTCGGAGACGAGATCCTTCAGTGGCTCGTCGACATTTGAGATCATGATGAGAACCTGGACCTTTGAAGGCCGAAGTGTGAGACCCGATCATCGCATGGTCGGTCACACGGGTTTCCTCACTGTCTCGCGGAAGCGCCTGGCAATGGTCAGTGACCAACGGAGCCAGGTTCCGGGTTGATGGCTCAAGGTTCGGCTGTGCCCGACGGAAGCTGTCAACGAAGAACCGAGAACCGATACCGGCTTACGGTTCGATGTAGATACATTCGCCGGGGCACTCCTCGGCAGATTCGACGACCAGATCCATCTGATCATCCGAGAAGTCCGCGATGCCCTTCGCGCCTTCCGGATTGCCCTCTGATTCGGCGAATATCTTGTCGCCTTCCTTGACGTACGCAAGACCGTCATCGAGCAGCACGAACACGTCGGGCGCGATCTCTTCGCAGAGTCCGTCGCCGGTACAAAGATCCTGATCGATCCAGACCTTCATCTTCCATCCTTTGTGAGAGATCTCGTTGGGCTCACCGGAATGAACGCCCGGGTTAATCTAGCGCCACAACGTCCGATATTGACAGAATCGTGTCCTACACTCGATCCAAGGGAACGAACTGCGATCGATCGGTTGAGGAGGTCGAGATGTCAGACACAGAGGCGTCGGGTAGTCGGCCGACGATTCAGATGCTCGAGGAGGAGATCGCCGTGCTGCGGCGAAGACTCCATGACGCGCCACGGCGGGTCCGCCTCCTCGAAGAGCGCCTCCTTGACGTTCGCAATCAACTGGCGCAGGTCACAAATCAGAACGACAAGCTCGCGACCGTGCTAACCGAGACACGCGAGCAGCTCGCTCTTCTGCGCGACGAAGTCGAGAAGCTGACAGCACCTCCCAATCCCTTTGGAACGGTGTTGGGCGTCAACATGGACGGAACAGTCGATGTACTCGCCTCTGGTAGAAAGCTCAGGGTTGCGGTCGAGCCGACAGTCGAGATCAAGGCGCTCGAGCGCGGCCAGGAAGTCATACTGAACGAAGCGTTCAACATCGTCGACGTTCGTGACTTCGAGGAGATCGGGGACATCGCAACGATCAAGGAACTTCTCGGAGACGATCGTCTGCTCGTCCTCGGAAAGGGCGACGAGGAACGTGTCGTAACCCGCGGAGCACCTGTCCACGAGGAGTACCTGCGCGCGGGCGATCTCGTCAGACTTGAAGCGAAGACGGGGATAGTCCTCGAGAAACTCGCTCGTCCCGAGGTCGAGGAACTGATCCTCGAAGAGGTTCCCGACATCACCTACACAGATATCGGTGGCCTCGACTCCCAGATAGAGACTATCCAGGACGCTGTTGAGCTTCCATACCTCCATCGCGAACGCTTTGAGACCTACAGCTTGCAGGCTCCAAAAGGTGTGCTGCTCTATGGACCGCCCGGATGCGGGAAGACACTCATCGCCAAAGCCGTCGCCAATTCTCTCGCAAAGACGGTTGCCAAAAGTACCGGCTCGGCCGACACGCGCTCGTACTTCTTGAACATCAAAGGACCCGAACTGCTCAACAAGTATGTTGGGGAGACGGAACGTCAGATCCGTCTGATATTTCAACGCGCCAAGGAGAAGTCGGATGAGGGCGTACCGGTGATCGTGTTCTTCGACGAGATGGACTCACTCTTCCGGACTCGGGGATCCGGGGTGTCTTCCGACGTCGAATCGACGATCGTTCCCCAGCTACTCAGCGAGCTCGACGGCGTCGAGTCCCTCAAGAACGTCATCGTCATAGGTGCATCGAACAGGGAAGACCTCATCGACCCCGCGATCCTCAGGCCCGGAAGGCTCGATGTGAAGATCAAGATCGAAAGACCGGGCAAGGACGCGGCCCGCAAGATCTTTGCCATCTATCTCATCAAGGGCCTTCCGTATGACGAATCCGAGATCGAATCTTTCGGTTCCATCGAAGCCTTCCTCAGCGATATGATCGACAAGACGACCGACGCCATGTACGCCGAGGGAGTTCAGAATCGCTTTCTTGAGGTCACCTACGCCAACGGGGATCGCGAAGAGCTCTATTTCAAGGACTTCGCATCCGGGGCGATGATCGAGAACATCGTGCGCAGAGCAAAGAAGGATGCCATCAAACGAGAGATCGCTAACGGTACATCCGGGTTGAAACTGGAGGATCTCCTCGGAGCCGTGAAACAGGAGTTCCGGGAGCACGAGGACTTGCCGAACACGACGAATCCCGATGACTGGGCGCGTATTTCCGGCAAGAAGGGCGAAAGGATCGTATATGTGCGAACGCTCATCGAAGGTGATGGTGAGCAGCGTTCGATCGAAGCCGTCTCGCCGGGTCAATACCTCTGATCATGACTGAACCTCAGGTTCTTGGCACCGAGGTCGAGTACGGGATCACGATCACGAATGATCCCTCCTTCAATCCTGTAGCTGCTTCGGCCGCGATCGTCGACGCCCACGAACAGGGAGCTGACCGTATCAGATGGTCATACGACGATGAGTCACCGGGACGCGATGCCAGGGGATTCTCAATACGCGAGACACCGATCGATGAAACAGATTCGGGGTTGGTCAATGCGGTACTTCACAACGGTGCGCGTCTCTATGTCGATCACGCCCATCCCGAATACTCCACGCCGGAGTGTGCCGACCCACTCGAAGCAACGTTGTACGACAAGACCGGCGAGCTCATCATGTACAGGGCAGCCAGGCGTGTGAATGCAACTCTCCGAGATGGCAAACGGATGCTGATCCACAAGAACAACTCAGATCGAAAGGGCAACTCATACGGAGCACATGAGAACTATCTCGTACCGAGATCCGTGCCATTCGGTGAAATCGTCCATCAGATGACCGCGTTTCTCGTCTCCAGACAGATCCTGACGGGGTCGGGGAAGGTCGGCTCGGAGCACGGACGGCCTGCGGTTCCGTATCAGCTCACCCAACGTGCAGATTTCTTCGAGGAGGAAGTCGGTCTTGAAACCACTCTGAAGCGCCCTATCGTGAACACGCGTGACGAACCCCACGCCGACCCCGCAAAGTACAGAAGATTGCACGTCATATTCGGTGATGCGACCATGTCCGAGGTCCAGACGTTTGTCAAGCTCGGCTCGATGTCGCTGATGCTCCTGGCCCTGTCTGACCACGCTCTTGGCGAGCCGCTTCGTCTGGCGAGGCCTGTTGAGGCTGTTACACGGGTGTCCCACGACATCTCGGGTGATGCCTCTCTCGAATTGGCCGACGGTGAGCACACCACCGCGATGGAGTTGCAATGGCGATACCTGACACACCTCGAGGGATACGTCGGAGCTTCTGACCTGGTACCCGCCTACAAACAGGTGCTTCTGGAGTGGCGAGCACTTCTTGAAGATCTCACACGAGGCTACGAATCGGTTGCCGACCGTTTGGACTGGGCGGCAAAACTCTCGATCATGGAAAGGTACCGTGAGCGCGACGGGCTCGATTGGTCCGATCCGAAGTTCTCACTCCTCGACCTTCAATACCACGACGTCGATCCGACGCGCGGTCTGTACCACATGCTTGTGGCCAATGGGAGAATCAGACGATTGTTCAATGACCAAGACGTCGAGACCGCAGCTTCGGCACCGCCACCCACGACTCGAGCATGGTTCAGAGGTGAGTGTCTGAAACGATATCCTGACGAGGTGGTTGCCGCGAACTGGGACTCTCTCGTCTTTGACATCGGTCGATCGACACTTGTGCGCGTCCCTATGATGGAACCACTTCGAGGGTCGAAGGCCCTCGTTGAAGAGCTATTGGCTGCAAGTCCGGACGCGGCCACCCTGATCGACAACCTCGGAGACGCAGATGACTGAACGCGACAGACGATCGAGAACGAGCCGAGCGCCCCAAGAGGAGGCTCAGGACGCCCCAGCCGCAAGGGGCGAGGAAGTTGCCGAGAAGATCGACGAGCTGCTCGACGAAATCGACAGTGTTCTCGAGGAGAACGCTGAGGAGTTCGTCAAGAACTACGTACAGAAGGGCGGCGAGTGAACGCCGGGAAGGTCGGTATCGGCCCTCTCCGAATCGGCGAACCGATCGTTGATGGATCGTTCATGTCGGTTCTCGAGCATCGGGGGCTCGCCCCGACGTGGCAATTCGATTCTGCCCCGAAGGACGCGATAACTGAAGCGACCACGGTCCTCGCCCTGACCTGGGCCGACGGCGTGCTCATGGCAGGCGATCGGCGGGCAACGGCGGGCAACGTGATCGCGCATCGGCGTGTCCGGAAGGTCTATCCAGCGGACGAGTACTCCGCTGTGGCGATCTCGGGGACGGCCGGGATGGCGGTGGAGCTGATCAAACTCTTTCAAACAGAACTTGAACACTACGAGAAGATCGAAGGGTCACGGTTGAGCCTCGAAGGAAAAGCCAACTTCCTCGCGCGGATGATCAGAGGGAACCTGGCTCTGGCCTTTCAGGGTCTTGTGGTGATTCCCCTGTTCTGCGGCTTTGACGAGACCGAGGGCGCCGGGCGGTTGTTCTCCTTCGACGTTGTGGGGGGCCGCTACGACGAGCTCAGCTATGCGACGACAGGCTCCGGGGGTAGCGAGGCGAAGGCGTTCATGAAATCCGAATGGGTGCCAAACCTCGACCGCGCCGCCGCATTGTCGATGGCCGTCGAAGCGTTGGTGTCTGCTGCAGAGGAGGATGCCGCGACCGGAGGGCCAGATCTCAAACGCAATATCTATCCGAATATCATGATGGTGACGAACGAGGGTGTCGAGGAGGTCTCCGACACCGAATTGGCCCCCATTGCAGCAACCGTCCTTGAGAGCCGTCCATGACCGTACCGTTCTATGTGCCTCCCGAGCAGCTGGTCAAGGACCGCGCAGACTTCGCCAAGAAGGGCATTGGGCGCGGTAGGCCGATCATCGTGCTGCTGCTCGATTCCGGGATACTGCTGATAGGCGAGAACTCTTCACCCTCGTTACGCAAGATCGGCGAGATATACGACCGTATCGCCTTTGCCGGGGTTGGACGCTTCAACGAGTTCGAGACACTTCGTGTCGCAGGAGTCCGTTTTGCCGATCTGAAGGGCTTCTCGTATGCCCGAGGCGATGTAACAGGCAAGAGTCTTGCAAACGCATACAGCCAGACGCTCGGTCAGATCTTCAGCCACGAGGTCAAGCCTTATGAAGTTGACATCATCGTGGCAGAACTAGGTGTGGACGTGGGCTCGGACAAGCTGTTCCGCGTGCAGTTCGACGGTACGCTACGCGATGCTGAGAGATTTACCGTGCTTGGGGCCCGGGAGGACGCAATCGCCGAATCCGTAAAGGATTTCTGGCGAGCGGATCTCTCGCTGGCCGAGGCGGTACGGCTTGCCACCACCTCCATCGAGCAGGCGGAAGACCGCCACATCGACCAGGCTGCGTGGGAGACAGGGTTCCTCGACCGGGCGGGGGAGAGACGGACCTTCCGCAGACTCAACCTTGAGGAAATCGATTCCGCCACACACGCATAGACAGCAGTGGAACCGGAGACAGATCCTTGTTGTACGCTGAAATCGTGCAACGACGGATATTTGGCATCGAGAACGAGTACGGAGTCACCTGTGTCCTACGCGGACAACGGCGGCTCTCACCGGACGAGGTAGCTCGGTATCTCTTTCGTCGAGTGGTGTCGTGGGGGCGTTCATCGAACGTCTTCCTGGAGAATGGGTCGCGGCTCTATCTCGATGTGGGCAGTCATCCCGAATATGCAACACCGGAGTGCGACAGCCTCTATGACGTTGTCGCACACGACAAGGCGGGTGAACGCATCCTTGAGGGGCTCGTCGAATCTGCGGAGCGTCGTCTGGCGGAGGAGGGAATCCGAGGAGACATCTACCTGTATCGGAACAACACGGATTCGGCAGGGAACTCATACGGGTGCCATGAGAACTACCTCATCAGGCGGCAGGCAGATTTTCAGCGGACCATCGACACATTGATTCCCTATCTCGTCACGAGACAGATCTGGGCCGGCGCAGGGAAGCTGCTCAACACGGCACGCGGAACGATCTACAGCCTTGCTCAGCGCGCAGAGCACATATGGGAGAGCAGTTCATCGGCTACGACACGATCAAGGCCCATCATCAACACGAGGGACGAACCACACGCCGACGCAGAGCGTTACAGACGTCTCCACGTGATCGCAGGCGATTCGAACATGTCGGAGTACGCGACGTACGTCAAGGTTGGAGCCACCGTTGTCCTCCTCCAGATGCTCGAAGACGAGGTCGTGTTTCGAGATCTGACGCTTGAGAACCCGATCAGAGCGATCCGTGAGATCAGCCACGATGTCACGTGCAGGCGTCGTATCAGACTTGCGAATGGACGAGAACTCTCAGCGCTCGACATCCAGTGGGAGTACCTTGAACGGGTCATGAGGTATGCGCGTATCTCAGGAGTGGCGCCTGAGATCGAGCGAGCGATCTCAATGTGGGAACACTTGCTCACCGGTCTCGAGAAGGACCCGATGACCCTCCATCGAGAGGTCGACTGGGTTGCAAAGCGTCACCTCATGGATCGGTACATGCTCAAACACGATCTTCCCCTGTCTTCTCCAAACATTGCGCTCATCGACCTCAATTACCACGACGTCAATCGCAAACGTGGCCTCTATTACAAGATGCAGAACGCAGGGTTGATGGATCGGATCGTCACTGATGATGCCATCGATGATGCGATGATTCGACCACCAGCGACCACACGCGCCCGCCTCCGAGGTGAATTCATCAAGGCCGCAAAAGCGAAACGTAGAGATTTCACCGTCGACTGGGTTCATCTCAAACTCAACGATCAGGCCCAGCGAACGGTGCTATGCAAGGATCCGTTCAAGGCGTATGACGAACGCGTGGATCGTCTCATCGAAGGTCTGTGACAGTTCTTCCACATCGACGCCGCGACCTATACGCTGACAGCGATGCAGAAGGTCATAGAACGTATCCTGAATCTCCTTGCATTCCTACTCACCGTTGGAAGGCCCGTGACCGCGGAGGAGATCCGGAACACTGTCAAAGGTTACGATCAACCCACAGACGAAGCCTTCAGACGCACGTTCGAGAGGGACAAAGATCTCTTGAGAACCCTCGGCGTTCCCATCGTGCTCCGCCACACCGACGTCTGGGAAGTCGAAGTCGGCTATGTCGTCCCGACCGAGGACTATGCAATAGCCGATCCCGGCTTCACCGATGAGGAACGATCGGCCCTTCTTCTTGCAGCTGAAGCAGTTCGCTTCGGGGGACAGGCCACAGAGGCTGCAGCAATCTTCAAGCTCGGCGGGGCGGCTTCGTCTTCGGGTGCCGCAATCACAGCCGATCTGGGCCATGACCTCCGGCTCCTTGGAGATCTCTTCGAGGCAGTCACCGAGGCAAGGCGCGTGCTGTTCACGTACAAGGATCGTCCGAGGACCGCCGAACCCTATGGACTCGGCCACCGCTTCGGGCACTGGTATCTCCTGGCGCCCGAAGCGGGCCGGCCGGGCATCGTCAAGGCGTTCAGAGTCGATCGGATGCGGGAGATCAAGGTCGACGGTGCTGTTGAGATGTTCAAACGTCCCGCGGGGTTTGAACCTCGCAAGGCGCTACCGGACTTCACCCGACCTTCGGAGCCGAGCGATCCGGTCGCGAGGGTTCGATTCGACGCTGACGTCGCCGAAGTCGCATTACGCCAGACCGTTGGTGCTGCCGAGGTTTCACGGGACTCTCGCTCTGTGACCTTCGATATACCCGTGACCTCAGAGCCAGCATTCATAGGATGGATCCTTGCATTCGACGACAAAGCCGTCATCGTGTCGCCGCCGGAGCTGGTGGATTCATTCCTCCGTCATGTCGGTGTGCTTGCGTGACCTCTGACCGGACTGCACAGCGTCTTTCGAGGATCTTGTCGATGCTTCCCTGGGTGATCGAACACGATGGTGTCAGGATCGATGAACTCATCAGTCGCTTCGGATACAAGGACAAGGCAGACGTTGTCAAGGACCTCCACCTGGTGTTCGTTACCGGGCTTCCCGGCTATGGGCCGGGTGACCTGATCGATGTCGACGTCTTCGAAGATGAGGTGTTCATCGATGCTGCAGACTACTTCTCGCGTCCTCTGCGACTGACGGCACCTGAGGCCCTTGGACTGTTGGCTGCCGGGATGACGTTCACCCAATCAAAGAGTGCCCCTCCCGCGCTTGTATCGGCTGTGAACAAGTTGACGACCGCCGTGATACCGAATGCAGAATCCTTCGTGTACTTCGATGTCCCGACACCGGAAGCTGTGACGCTGCTCAAGTCCGCCATCGAGCGCTGCCACGTGCTTCGGATCACCTATGTTGCGATCGCCACAAACGAGCGCACCGTGCGCGAAGTCGAGGGTCGGTCTGTCCTCTTCAATCTCGGGAACTGGTATCTCAGCGGTTTCTGTCGCCAAGCCGATGCGGAACGCGTCTTCAGGGTCGACCGGATCGCCGACATGGAGGAACTTGACGAGACGTACGAGCGCGACGATGCCGGGGGCGACGGAATCGTGCGCTACAGACCCGCCGATTCCGATGCACATGTGAGCTTCACCACCGACCCGGCTTCGAGTTGGGTGGGGGAGTACTACCCGGTGGGTGTTCACCAACTCGACGACGGATCGCAGAGAATCACGATGTCCGTGTCGGATCCTCTGGTAGCAGCGAGGCTTCTGATCAAACTCGGGACGGCAGTGTCAGACGTAGAAGGCACCGAGGTGATCCAGGCGATGGATGACCTCCGTTCGCGCATCCGCGCTCGTTATGAAACAGAGAAATGACTATGTCACGAATAGTCCTTTACTCGACCACCCAGATGCCGATGTCTGTATCAACGCTGGTAATCGGAGTGGTGATGACAACCATCAGGACAACATGTCAAGGATGCGGAGACGTCGAGCTGTCGACGGAAGACATCGCACTCGAACTGACCGGTCCAGGTGATTCAGGCTCATACCGCTTCTCCTGCCCAAGCTGTCTGGCGGTCCAGGTGAGGCCTGCAACGAGGAGAGTTGTGAGCATTCTTCTCGCAACAGGTGTCAATTACGAGATCACTCTCGCTCCTTCGCCGATCACAGATGCAGAGATCGATCGGTTCATCGAGATGCTCGATGATGACGACTGGTTCTCGCGGCTGACGACATTGAGCTGATTGAAGCAGTTCGACGTTCACGGTTCACGGTTCAGAGTTCATACCCGCTCTCCCTGACCATTTCTCGTTGATTCCCACGCCACGAAGAAGCGAGTCTCTTGCTGATGGCTGAAGGGTGACGGCTGTCCTACCATCGACCTATGGGATCAATTGGATTCGGAGAGATCGCGCTCATCGCAATCGTTGCCTTGGTCGTATTCGGTCCCGATCGTCTTCCGGAGCTATCGAGGAAGGCCGGTGAGCTGATGGCCAAAGCAAGGGAGGCCACAAGGTCTTTCACCGACGCCATCGACAAGGAGTTCGATGAGGGCACATCACCGATTCGTTCTCTCAAGGCCGAGTATCAGGCGACCAAGGACGAACTGGCGAACGCAGCGGGTACCGTCTTTGATCTCGACACGGTCATGGGAACCCTTGACACGGCCAAGCCGGACATATCGAAGCCGGACACCACCGAGAAGCCTTCGGAGACGAAGGAAGAGGATGCCGAGTGACAGTCGATCGTATGGCGATCAGGGGCCATCTCAAGGAGCTGCGCTCACGACTGATCAAGGCGGTCTCAGCAGTTGCGGTCGGCACGTTCATCGCGTTCTTCTTCCATGAGCGGCTACTCGAGCTGATCGTCAAGCCATACGCTCTCTCGGTGGGAGATGCTGCGCTTCCGTTCTTCAAGGTGACCGACGCATTCTCAGCAGTGATGCGCATGAGTTTGTTCGGTGGCGTTGTTCTTGCATCCCCCGTGGTTCTCTACCAGTTGTGGCGTTTCGTTGCGCCGGCACTCTCCAAGAGGGAGAAACGATGGGCGTACCCGCTCTCAGCCGTGTTCGCATTCTTGTTCGTCCTCGGTGTGCTGGTCGGATACATCGCCCTTGAGCGTGGGTTGGTGTTCCTGCTCGACTTCGGCGGGGAGTCTCTGCAACCCATGATCGGTATCGATGCCTACTTGAAGTTCGCGACCCGGTTCATTCTGGCATTCGGAATTGCATTCGAGTTTCCCGTGTTTCTCTTCGCTGCCGCTGCGATGGGGTTCCTGAGCAGCATGACGCTGCGTTCGAACCGTCGCTGGGCTGTGATCATCATTCTGATGGCCGCAGCCGTGATCACACCCTCAGGCGACCCGATGACGCTACTGATGCTCGCAGGACCGCTCTATCTGCTCTTCGAGCTCTCGATCCTGTCCATCCGTTTCATCCTCAGGAAGTGAGGACGTGATGTCGCTCACTTTGGAAGCGATCCTCGCTGGGCTGCCCTTCAGCCCAGACCCCTTCCAGATCGAGGCTCTGCGGTCCATACACAACGGCCGATCCGTGGTTGTAACTGCGCCAACAGGTGCAGGCAAGACCCTCATTGCTGATGGAGCGATCGCCCTGACGTTGGGGAAGAGGCAACGCTCGTTCTATACAACCCCCATCAAGGCTCTCTCAAACCAGAAGTTCAACGACCTGATCGCTGATCACGGTCCCGAACGAGTCGGCCTGCTCACCGGCGACAACGTCATCAATGGCGATGCACCGATCATCGTGATGACAACCGAGGTATTGCGAAACATGATCTACGAAGGGTCAGACGCACTCGACGACCTTGGTCTCGTGGTGCTCGACGAGGTCCATTATCTGGCCGATCGTCACCGTGGGTCTGTGTGGGAAGAAGTCATCATCCACCTCCCCGACCGGGTCAGGCTCGTCTGCCTCTCCGCAACCGTTGCAAACCCTGAAGAATTCACAGACTGGGTGGGACAACGCCGCGGAGAGTGCGACCTGGTCGTCGAGACCGAACGTCCGGTGCCTCTGACTTCCATGTACATGTGGCGCGACAAGCATCGTGAAGACCAGATCGCGATGGTGCCCGTGTTCGGCAAGAACGGCCGTGCAAACGGCGCCGTTGCCAAGATGCTGACATCGGCCAAGGGGAGACACAGGCGGTTCTCGACCCCGCGACGTGTTTCCGTTGTCCGGAAACTCGATCGCGACGGTCTCCTCCCGTGTATCTACTTCGTCTTCTCACGCAAGGGATGTGACCAGACAGCACAAGAGGTGGCAGATGCAGGCTTCGAGTTCACGACATCTGTCGAACGGGACGAGATTCGAGCGATCGCGGAGCGACATGTCGGCCACCTCAGTTCGGAGGACCTCACTGTTCTCGGCTACGAGCGGTGGGTCGGTGTCCTTGAACGCGGCGCAGCGTCACATCACGCCGGCCTGATTCCCGCCTTCAAGGAGGCTGTCGAGGAACTCTTTCTCCGAGGATTCGTGAAGGTTGTTGCCGCAACCGAAACGCTCGCTCTCGGAATCAACATGCCTGCCAGAACGGTGGTTCTGGACTCTCTCAGGAAATTCGACGGTGAGAGTCACGAGTTCTTGAAGCCGAGCGACTACACACAGCTGACCGGCAGGGCAGGCAGGCG
>JAZFUH010000259.1:0-6808 GCA_036447125.1 Acidimicrobiia bacterium
ATCGTCGTCGGTGACCACCGTGCTGGTGGTCGGGTTCATCTCGGCGGGTCTCATGACGTTCGTCCAGTCGATCCCGGTGATCCTCGGATCGAATATCGGCTCAACCGCCACGGCGCAGATCATCGCTTTCAACATCACGACGTGGGCGCTGGCGCTCGTCGCCGGTGGATTCGCGATCTCATCTCTTTCAAAGCGCGAGAGTCGGCGCATTCAGGGAGTAGCCATCACGGGGATCGGCCTCATGTTCTTCGGAATGGTCGTGATGGGCGATGCCATGAGCCCATTGAGGACGTATGAGCCCTTCATCGACGCAATGAGGACCCTCAACAATCCTTTCGTTGCCATTCTTGTCGGGGCGGTGTTCACCGCGTTCGTGCAGTCTTCTGCCGCTACGACCGGTGTCGTCATCGTGCTTGCGGCCCAGGGTCTGATCTCTCTCGAGGCGGGTATCGGGTTGGTTCTCGGTGCCAACATCGGAACATCGATGACGGCGCTGCTTTCAGCCATTGGCAAGCCGCGCGAAGCCCAACGTGCTGCTATCGCGCACCTTCTGTTCAACGTCATCGGTGTCATCATCTGGTTCCCGCTCATCGGTGTTCTCGCATCGTGGGTGTCATCTGTCGGTGGAGGCATGCCTCGAGAGATCGCCAATGCACACACGCTCTTCAATGTGGTCAACGCGCTGATCTTCCTACCGTTTGTGAACCAGTTCGCGGCCCTGGTCACGCGGATCACGCCCGACAGACCACCGGTTGGCGCGATCGCGCCGAAGTACATCGATGTCGGATTGCTTCGGACTCCAGGAATCGCACTTGCGAAGGCACGAATGGAGATGCTCCGGATGGCTTCACGGGTTCAAGGCATGCTCGTCGACGTGCTCCCTGCCATTCTCGACGGTGACATCGACACGATGGCGGACGTCGAGGAGAGGGATGACGAGGTCGACTCACTCCACGGAATCATCCTGGAGTACCTCGGGCGAATATCGCAGCAGAAGCTCAGTGAGGAATCGAGTGCCGAACTCGTTGATCTCCTCGAGGCGACGAACGCTCTCGAAGCGATCGGAGATCTGGTTGAGCGGAATCTCGTTGCTCTCGGTTATCAGAAGATCGAGGAGGCGATCGAGGTGAGCCCGACGACACGTGCCCTCATCGAGGATTATCACCGTTCCGTCGTCGAGGCATTCGAGTTGGCGCTCGTTGCTGTCACACAGAAGGATCAGGGCGCAGCGCGAACGGTCACGGGCATGAAGAGAGAGGTCCAGCACCTGGAGCGAGATCTGACAAGCCACCAGACCGAGCGTCTCGTTGCCGATGAACCGAACCGCATAGCGACCTACCGGTTCGAAACAGATGTCATCACCAATCTCAAGCGGGTGTACTACTTCTCTCGTCGCATTGCTCGTGTGGCTGTGCCTGCACACGAACAGGCTGGGATGTGAGCTCGGCCTAAGCTCCCGGGATGCTCGATGCGATCATCTGGGGCCTGATCCAGGGCCTGACCGAGTTCCTGCCTGTCTCATCGAGTGGGCATCTTGTGCTGATCCCGGCCTTGTTCGATCGTCCCGGACCCGACCTCGCGACCAATGCCATGCTTCACCTCGGAACGCTCGGTGCCGTTCTTCTGTACTACCGATCTGATATTGCGCGTATGGCCAGATTCGACCGGCCGGCACGGAGGCTCATCACGTTGATCCTGATCGGAACGGTTCCCGCCGCGATGATCGGGCTCTTGTTCGAGGACAGGGTCGAGGAGTTGATCTCAGATCCGCGGAAGGTGGCGTTCATGTTGATCGTCACCGGTGTCGTGTTGCTGGCAACAACCCAGCTACGTCTCGGTGACAAGACATCCGATGACATCGGACCCCTCGACGGTTTCATGATCGGGCTCGCCCAGGCGCTCGCCCTCATTCCCGGGCTCTCACGTTCGGGGATGACGATTTCGTTGGGTCTGGCTCGCGGCATGGGGAGACGAGAGGCTGCACGGTTCGCCTTTCTTCTCGGGATCCCGGTCATCGCCGGTGCAGGGCTGCTACAGATCGTCGACGTCCTCAGAGCGGGTGAGTCGATCCCTTCATCCGTGTGGCTCGGGGTCGTCGTCGCCGGACTGTCGGGTTATGCGGCCATTGCGCTACTACTCAGAATGCTCGCTCGCGTCGGGCTTGCCCCGTTCGGTCTCTATTGCATAACCATTGGCTCGATCGCTGTCTACGTTCTGTGACGATCACGGCTCGATGAGCACGATGAGATCGCCGTTGGATGTTGCCAAGGCAACGGAGTTTGCCGCATCTCCCTCCACAGCCACAAGCCCCTGCGAGATCAGGCCGAACGAGTCCTTTGTCGCTGGCTGGACAATGACCCCTGAGGTCCAGGAGCCGTCTGCGAACACAAGGCGCACGAACATCCCTGGACCGGCCCCAAGAGGTAGGGGGACGGGGACCGCCCAGGAGTCAGAAGGTATCAGCGCGCCCACAGCCACGAGCGAAGGGACAATGGGATCGCCGGAGCGAATCGGCGTGGCTGCTGTGGCGCCGTTGAGATCCGGCATCACAAGTGAGCCAGAAGGCACCGGCTTCCACTCGATGTCCTTCGGCTCGAGGACCTGCCCTCGATTCAGATCCGAAGCCGCGAACGGAAACGGCTCAGTGGCACGATCCGAGATATCCCACAAGAGCCCGGCGACGACAAGAGTCGTAGCGGCGATCCAACGCAGATAGGGCGGTCGACCAAGCCAGAGCACGCGAACAACGTATCGACTCTGCGCACTCGTTGGAACCCCTCTGCCATGCTCAGGGATCCGGTGTCCTTTGTCTGGCATCTGGCTTCTGATTCGATGAAGCCCTCCCCGTGTTATCTGCGCCGCAAGGAGGGGAAAAGGTGGGGGTTTCCCGCGGCACCCACGAGGAGGGCTCCGTCCTGAATCCTGCCAGACAAACCGAGCCGATGGAAGGGGAATCTGGAATTGTGTTCTCCATCCGCTTCCTACACTCGGTTCGTGCCATCAGTCATAGCGATTCCGCTCGTCCTCCTCGCCTCGTACCTGCTCGGGAGTGTGAGTTTCGGGATCCTCGTCGCCACTTCTCGAGGCGTTGACATCCGATCTGAGGGCTCAGGGAACCCTGGCGCGTCGAACATCATGCGCGTGCTTGGAATACGGGCCGCTGCTGTGGTCCTGGTCGGCGACGGACTCAAAGGCGCCGCGGCCGCATGGCTCGGTGTCGCCGTTGTCGGTCCGGAATTCGGCTATGTCGCCCTGCTGTCGGCGGTCGTGGGACATACCCTCCCTATATGGCACGGATTCAAGGGAGGCAAGAGTGTGGCTACAGGCCTTGGGGGGATCATCTATCTTGCTCCGGTGGTCGGGCTCGTGCTCGGAACCCTGTGGATCGTGATGGTTCTCCTCTGGAAGACGGCGTCGATCGCGTCGATCACCGTGATGGTTCTTTACGTGCCGGCGTTGTGGATCGGCGGCCGGACGGCCACCGAGCTTTTCTGGGCGTCCGGGCTTGCGCTGTTCGTGCTTGTGAGACACGCAAGCAACATCAAAAGACTGTTCACGTCAAGTGAACGAAGGGTGACAGGATGAAGCCGCTCGAAGAGGCCAGAGCCGAGGTTCTTTCGGTCATGCCCAGGCTCCCGGTGGCAAGGATCCCGCTCACCGAGAGCTTGGGCAGAGTCACAGCCGAACCTGCCATTGTCCATGAGGCACTTCCTCCGTTCGACAACTCTGCAATGGACGGATACGCCGTTCTCGCATCAGATATCGAGGAAACGCCGGTCGATCTTGTGGTGAACGAAGACGTTGCGGCGGGCGCGGTACCCACGAAACGTGTTGAGCGGGGAACAGCGACGCGGATCATGACAGGCGCACCGATGCCCCAAGGCGCTGACGCCGTTGTGAAGGTCGAGGACACCGAGTCGACCGACCCAGGACGCGTAACGATTCGAAGGTCAGCCGCTGCCGGACAGAATGTGCGATCTGCCGGTTGCGACATGTCCCCGGGCGACATCATTGTCGAGAAAGGGGTCAGGCTCACATCGCGTCACCTTGGGAGCCTTGCCAGTGCGGGCGTCGATCCGGTCGTTTCCGCCATGCCAAGGGTTGCGCTCATGTCAACGGGCGACGAGATCGTTGATCCGTCCACAGAGACACTCGCTCGGGGCACCATCAGGGATTCGAATCGAGTGCTTCTGCGCTCTCTGCTCACGGAACTCGGGGTTCCTGTCATCGACCTCGGCATCATCGGTGACGACCCGGAGGCGCTCAGGGCCGCTTACGCCGAGGCCGCTTCGAGTGCCGATGTCGTGATCTCCACCGGCGGGGTCTCGATGGGGGACTACGACTATGTCAAGCAGGTTCTCGGGGAGCTTGGCAGCGTGGACTTCTGGAGAGTTGCGATGCAGCCGGGCAAGCCCTTTGCCTTCGGATCGGTCGACGGTGTGCCGCTCTTCGGTCTGCCAGGCAATCCTGTCTCGACATTCGTCTCATTCGAGCAGTTCGTGCGACCCGGCCTGCTTCACATGATGGGAGCCACCAAGCTGCTTCGGACACAGGTCACCGGAACTCTCGGCGAGGATGTCGACACGAATGAGGCCAAGACAGTCTTCCTGCGGGTGCTGCTGGCCCACGACACTGACGGGTCGTTTGTTGCAGTGCGGTCCGGGGGTCAGGGATCGGCCATGCACTCCTCGTTGGCGAACGCCGAGGCTTTTGCAGTCATCCCTGTGGGAATCGGTTCGCTCTCAGCGGGCGACGATGTCACACTTGAGATGTTTCGATGGCCGGAGGGACGCAGTATCGATGAGTGAGTTCAATCATCTTGATGACCGAGGCAATGTCCACATGGTCGATGTCGGAGGGAAGGCGACGACGGTACGCGTAGCTGTTGCCGAGTCCTTCGTCTCCATGACACCAGAGACTTCGCGGAAGCTGTTCGCCGATGAGCTCGAAAAGGGAGATGCCCTTGCGACGGTTCGAATTGCTGCGATTCAGGCAACGAAACGAACTCCCGACCTCATCCCGCTGTGCCACCCGCTTTCGATCGACCGGGTGACCGTGGCGATAGAATCGACAGAGTCCGGCGCAAGAATCGAAGTGCTTGTCGGAGTCGAGGCCAGAACCGGTGTTGAGATGGAGGCGATGACGGGGGCTGCCGTCGGTGCGCTTGCGTTGTACGACATGATCAAGGGGATCGACCGTTCTGCGACGGTGGAAACGGTGCGTCTCCTGTCAAAGTCCGGGGGGAAGTCAGGGGATTGGCAGCGTGGCTGACAGGACCGCAGCAGTTGTCACGGTTTCGGACTCCGTGAACGCAGGGACGGCAAAAGACGCCTCCGGTGCGCTTGCAGCCGCCGCACTCGAGGATCTCGGCTTCACAGTTTCTGAATCTGTGGTTGTTGCCGACGGTGTCGAATCGGTTGCAAGCGTTCTCACGCGCCTCGCAGACCAGGTGTCGCTCATTGTTACCACCGGCGGTACCGGGCCCAGTCCCCGTGACCTGACGCCAGAAGGAACAAGGTCCGTGATCGACAGAGAGATTCCGGGGATCTCCGAAGCGATGCGGGCAGCGACCTTCGGGAAGGTTCCGTTCGGCATGCTTTCTAGAGGAGTTGCCGGGCTGAGAGGAGGATGTCTCATCGTCAACATGCCCGGATCGCCCAAGGCCGTCGCTGAGGGATTCGATGTCATCGGGTCCGTGTTGATTCATGCTGTCGACATTGCGAGTGGAGATTTCGGCCGTCATGACTGAGATTCGCCTATCCTCCGGCAGGTCATGGGAGTTGCTTTCGGGCAGCGATCAGGACAAGAATGTGCGATCAGCGCCAAATCCCCTGCAAAATCCCCCTGAAGATCTTCGGTCGTGCCTACGATCGTGTCGCTGGCGGAGTAAGAGAGAACGCAACAGATGTTCTATGTCGTAGCCATCCTCATCGCAGGATTGTGGGCTGCTTTTCTGCTGCCGTCGTTCTTTGACCATCGCAGTCGAGCCCCGAAGACAACGACGCGAGATTTTGCGCGCACAAAGAGGCTGCTGCAACAGGTTACGTCTGCACAGGCAGATGGAGAAGCGTACGTTCGGCATCATGCCCAGATGAAGCGGCAGCGCATCCTCGTCGGGCTTGTGACAACCGCATTCCTCACTCTGGTCGTGGCGACATGGACGGGTATGGTTGCCTGGCTCTGGCTCACCATTGGGCTGGACGTCGCGTTCGCGAGCTATGTGACCCTCCTGTTGCACACAAAGCAACAGAGGTCTGTGGCGAGGGCCACCGTGGTGCCAATCGATTCCGCTCAGCCTGTAGCTTCCGGTGTTCTCACGGCCGTTCCGGAGTACGAGGAGACTCTGACGGTTCGCGTCATCGCCGGTTAGGTGATGACTACTCCTCTCGACCTCTCCGCCATCGATTCCGCGGTTCGTGCCGAGCTCGACACCAAGTACGCGGCCAGGGAGCTGTCGCTCAAGAACAGCCGTCCGATCATCCGGAACTCTGCGAACGCGATTCGTGCTCTTCACCGGGGTGAGCCGGATCTGGCTCGGGAGCTCCTGGACGAGGTCAGGGGCTTGATCGCCGAGGCCGAGGCCGGGCTCGAGGGACATTGGGACATCTATCACGCAGGGTTCTTTTACGATGCTGTCAAGGAGTACGCCGAAGCCGAACTCACTGCAGCTCTCCTGGTTCATGAGCCCCTCCCTTCTCCAGCAGACCTGGGTATCCATGCTGTTCCGTACCTCAAGGGTCTCGGAGAGGCAGTTGGCGAGCAGCGCAGACATCTGCTCGATCAGCTCAGAATGGGTGACCTCGATGGT
>JAZFUH010000260.1:0-5161 GCA_036447125.1 Acidimicrobiia bacterium
TGTGGAGTCGCACGAGCAGACACGATGGCCGAGGCTTTCACACGAGCGTGGAACTGCGACCCGACCTCGGCATTTGGCGGTGTCATTGCATGCAATGGCGAGATCGACGGCGCCACAGCCAGGACGATCAGTGAACACTTCGTCGAGATCGTCATGGCTCCATCGATTTCGGATGAAGCGCGAGCGATCATGTCGCAGAAGAAGAACGTCAGGGTCTTGATCGCACCTGCTCCTTCGGCATACGACCTCGATATCCGCACGATCGATGACGGATTTCTTGTCCAGGAGCGGGACAGTGTGACCACGGGGACCGAGCTCTGGGAGACCATGACGAGGGAGCCGACCGATCAGGAGTCCATGGATCTCGAAATGGCGTGGATCGTCGCAGCGCACACGAAGTCGAACGCCATCGTTCTGGTCAAGGACGGTGCAGCAATCGGCGTAGGAGCGGGAGACCAGTCCAGAGTTGGTGCGGCCGAACGCGCGTTGGTCAAGGCAGGGGACAGGGTCAGGGGTGCCGTCTGTGCATCTGACGCTTTCTTCCCTTTCCGCGATGGACCCGACGCACTCGCAGCTGCAGGCGTCACAGCGATCATCGAACCCGGAGGCTCGATGCGCGACGAAGAGATCATCGAATCAGCGAATGAGCACCACGTAGCGTTGGTGTTCACAAGAGAGAGGCATTTCAAACATTGAGCGCACAGATCATTTCAGGCAGAGAGGTAGCCGCAGCTGTCAAGGAGCGGTTAAGCAAAGAGGTAGCTGAACTTGCGGAGCTTGGCCGCGAGGTCGGGCTCGCGACAGTGCTCGTGGGAGGCGACCCGGCAAGCCATGTGTATGTCGGCTACAAGCACAAGGACGCGGAGTCCGTCGGAATCAAGTCGATCGATATCAAACTTCCTGAAACGGCAACCCAGGAGGACGTATATGGAGTCATCGACGAGCTGAACTCGAGGCCAGACGTGACAGGCATGATTGTCCAGTTACCGCTCCCTGTGGGACTCGATGATGAGGCAGCCGTCGAGAGGGTGCTACCCACCAAGGATGCAGACGGTCTCCACCCCCTCAACCTCGGAAGACTGCTCCTTGGCCAGCCGGGTCCATTGCCGGCGACGCCGTCTGGCATCATGACGATGCTCGATCACTACGAGATCGAGATAGCCGGCAAGTTGGCCGTCGTCGTTGGACGGTCCTTCCTCGTGGGGCGGCCCATGGCACTGATGCTTGGCACAAAAGGCAGGGACGCGACCGTGATCCAGGCGCACTCGAGAACGCCGGACCTGCCCGCAATATGCCGCCAGGCAGACATCCTTATTGCAGCGGTCGGGCGCCCGGGCATGTTCGGCGCGGAATACGTCAAACAGGGTGCCGTCGTCATCGACGTCGGCATGAACCGAACCGACGATGGTCTCGTCGGCGACGTAGCATTCGACGAGGTCTCCCAGGTGGCGTCGGCCATCTCCCCTGTGCCAGGGGGGGTGGGACCGATGACCAGAGCGTCGCTTCTCACCAACACGGTGCGACTCGCATCCCTGGACTGACCCTTAATGCACACAATTCACAACACCCGAGCACGGAGTACCTGATGGCTGAAGCAATCACAAGAACACAAGATGGTCTCAACGTACCTGCCAACCCGATCATCCCCTTCATCGAAGGTGATGGGATCGGCCCTGATATCTGGGCTGCAGCCCGCAACGTGTTCGACACTGCTGTCGAGAGGGCATACGGCGGTGAACGCAAGATCGAATGGACCGAGGTCCTTGCCGGAGAGAAGGCGTTCAATGAGACGGGGGAGTGGCTCCCAGACGCCACTGTCGACACGTTCAGGAAGTACCTTGTCGGTATCAAGGGCCCGTTGACGACGCCGGTCGGTGGCGGGATCAGAAGTCTGAATGTGGCTCTTCGCCAGATCCTCGATCTCTACGTGTGCCTCCGTCCGGTTCGTTGGTATCAAGGCGTTCCTTCGCCCGTCAAGAAACCTGCCGATGTCGACATGGTGATCTTCCGTGAGAACACCGAGGACGTATACGCAGGCAGGGAACTCGAGGCCGGCTCGGACGGAGTCATAAAGCTGCTCGCTTTCCTCGATGAGGAGTTCGGCTGGGAGATCCGCAAGGACTCAGGTATCGGCATCAAGCCGATCTCGGAGTCCGGGTCCAGAAGACTCGTTCGTGCGGCGATCGAGTATGCACTTGAACATGGCAGACGGTCCGTGACGCTCGTGCACAAGGGCAACATCATGAAATACACAGAGGGAGCTTTCAGGGAGTGGGGCTACGAGCTCGTCAAGGATGAGTTCTCAGACGTTGCCGTGAGTTGGGAGGACTGCAACGGTGACCCCGGTGACAGGCTGCTGGTCCAGGATGTGATCGCCGATGCGTTTCTTCAACAGATCCTCACCCGACCGGCTGAGTACGACGTGATCGCAACGATGAACCTCAACGGTGACTACATGTCCGATGCACTCGCCGCACAGGTCGGTGGGATCGGAATCGCCCCCGGGGGGAACATCAACTACGAGACAGGTTTTGCCATCTTCGAGGCCACACACGGCACAGCGCCGAAGTACACGGGCATGAACAAGGTCAACCCGGGCTCTGTGATCCTGTCTGGTGAGATGATGTTCCGTTATCTCGGTTGGGATGAGGTGGCGGACCTGATCGTCAAGGGTATGGAAGCTGCCATCGGTGACAAGATCGTCACCTACGACTTTGCTCGCTTGATGGACGATGCAACCGAAGTCTCGACATCTGCCTTTGCGCAGGCAGTGTGCGACCGGATGTGAGCTACAGAAGCCAGATACCAGAATCAGATCCCGCTTGCATCTGGCTGGGTACCCAAGACGGGTTACCCTTGGCGCGAAAGCTTCCGATATCAAGGAGAGCTCATGAGCAAAGTAACCGTCGTGGGCGCCGGTAAGTACGGCTCCACAACCACCCAGCGGATCGCCGAGTGGGACATTGTCGATGAGGTTGTGATGACCGACATCGTTGAGGGTCTTCCCCAGGGTCTTGCACTGGACATGAACCAATCCCGTCCCCTACTCGGGTACCGCACCAAGGTCGTCGGCACGAACGACTATGCAGACACTGCCGACTCGGATGTTGTCGTCATCACTGCCGGTCTTCCTCGCAAGCCGGGCATGAGCCGAATGGATCTTCTCGGCGTCAATGCCGGAATTGTGAAAGCTGTGACCGAGGAGATCGTCAGGTACTCCCCGAACGCCGTGATCGTGGTGGTTACGAACCCACTCGATCAGATGACGACACTCGCAGCGGAGGTTTCAGGATTTCCGAAGAATCGGGTTCTTGGTCAAGCAGGCATGCTCGATAGTGCTCGCTTCGCTCACTTCATCTCAGAGGCTGCCGACGTGGACATCTTGTCGGTTGAGGCCGTAACGCTCGGCTCGCACGGTGAGACGATGGTGCCTGTGCCGTCACTTTGCAAGGTTGGCGGTGAGCCGCTCGCGAATGCTCTTGACGCAGATACGATCGATGAAATCGTCGACAGGACGCGCAAGGGTGGGGCAGAGATCGTTGCCTTCCTCAAGACTGGTTCTGCGTACTACGCGCCATCCGCGGCTGCTGCTTCCATGGTCAGGGCCATTGTTGAGGACAGCGACCAAGAGATGCCCGTGTGTGCCTGGATGGAGGGGCAGTACGGCATCGAAGGCGTATACCTCGGTGTTATAGCCAAACTAGGTGTGAGCGGCGTCACCGAGGTCGCCGAGATCGATCTCACCGACTCAGAGAGGTCCGCGCTGCAAGAAGCGGCCGTTGCTGTGGCGACGAAGGTCGGCGACCTTGAAGAGTTAGATCTTTAGTTAGAAGTTAGAAGTCGGAAGTCCGAAGTCCGAAGTCGGGAGTCAGACGTCGGAAGTGGCTGAGGCTCCCTCGTGTTCGCGGGCGTATGCTTCGGCTGCGTCTGCGATTTCTTTTGCCGACTTCTCCGCGGCGGCTCGTTGTCTCTTCGCACGGGCGATCGCAGCGACGATGTCCCTTCGCTTAGCCCAGAGTCCGACGGCACCAACGAACATGACGGACGTCCCGAGTCCGGCCAGCCACCAACCACCCGCTGCTTGAGTGTCCTTGTATTGAGCAGCGATACCGAAGAGGCCCCCGCCCTGGTCGGTCTTCATCTGGAGGTCGACCAGTGACTGACGGATAGCACCGGCCGAAAGCAGAACAACGGTCCATCCAACGACCGTGGCGATGATCAACATGCGGTTGGCGCCCATGTCCATCGGCTTGATGGCGATCGAGAGTGATCCGAACACGAGGAAGACAAGGAAGACAAGGGTCCACGGTGCAAGTGTGACGGGGTTCCCGGTGATCGTTGCGCCGAACAGGAAGAAGAAGGCAACAAAGAGCGGTATGAACGTGAGAAGAGCTCTCTTGAACCACCGGTTGGTCTGCCCGAGAAGGCTGCGAAGTGCAAGAGAGACGGAGACTGCGAGAACGATGGAAAGCATGATGTTCGTTGTGGTGTTCAGATCGATCGTCACGGGATCCTTGGCAAAGTATGCGGCGAAACCTGTGGCGCCGATGACGATGTATCCAACGATGAGCGCGGAGTACCGGGGTTTCATCGATCGCTCCATCGATGTCAACAGCCCACTGATGAGGAGCAGCGCACCAGCAACGACGATGATCCAGCCGTGTACGGTCTCGTAACCGCGGAGTGCCCAGGGCTGTACCAGATAGTTGTAGTCAGAACTCGTGCTCGCATACTCCCAGGCGACCGATGCGATCATGATCGCCGGGCCGAGTGCGAGAGCGATCTTGGTCCAGCTCCGCTTCAAGTCATTGCCTCCGGGTCCGGCAGGTACTTTACCCAATTCGCGTTCGTGCGGCAGTCGAGAAAAGCCTATTGTTGCTGAAGTAACGGGTACTGGGTAGAGTTACAACCGTGTTATTCGATCCACGAACGTCGTGGACAGAGGAGGTTTCCCAATGAACAAGGGCGAACTGATCGAGGCCGTGGCTCGCAACTCAGGTGAGTCGAAGGCTTTGACTGAGAAGATGGTCAACGAGATGCTCGACGTAATCGTTGGCGCAGTCGTTTCCACCGGCAAGGTCCAGATCACAGGCTTCGGTACGTTTGAGGCACGCAACCGCGCGGCTCGCACGGCACGGAACCCACAGACCGGTGAGCCGAT
>JAZFUH010000261.1:0-2079 GCA_036447125.1 Acidimicrobiia bacterium
ACAATGAGCTCTGTTCCCGGCCTGAGTGCGGCAAGCTGGTACGAGTCTTCAACCGGAACGACTTCGTCCTGCTCCCCGTGCACGAGCATTAGCGGTGCCGAAACGTGCACAACGCGGGCACGGGGGGCGATGACATCGAACTCTTTTCCGATCATCGCTTCGATGGCGCGCAACACGGCCCATCGAATGGGGCGGGGCAGGGGAAGGTTGTCATGCATCATCTCGCCTGGATGAGCAAACGAAGCTACCGCGACGACAGCCGAAACATCGTTGTGATATGAGGCGTAGTAGATCGACGCCGCAGCTCCCACTGAGTGACCGATCACCGCGACATTGGTTACGTCATCGCGCTGCTTGAGATATTCGACGGCTGTCCCGAGATCCTCGGCGAACCTCAACATCGAGACATGGTCGTCGTGTCCGGACAGACCGTGGTTCCGAGCGTCCAGGAATAAGGAGTGGAATCCTGCCTCATTGATGGCCGGAGCCAGATCGAGCATATGGGCGGCGTTACCACCCCAACCATGAAGCACGACAACGGCCGGAGCACTTCCGCCGGCGGAGACGAACCAGCCGTGCAGCCGGATATCTCTCGGATTCATGAGCCAAACCTGCTCCTCGGGGAGTCCCAGATCGGACGGCGAACGATGGACCTCTCGCTGCGGTGGTCTCCACGCTCGTTTGAACAATCGTGGGACCACCGCGACGACACCTGCCCCGATAACAAGCGGTATCGCGATGCTCCTGCGCATGCCGGAACAATAGGCATCGGTCAACATTCGGAATATGGGTGAGTGGGTGTCGTTGGACTTGCCATGGATACCGAGGTGCTTCTTCAAGATCGCAGAGACAAAGATGAGTTCTTCAGACTCAGCCCACAGTCACCGATCCCCGATCAGCAGCGAGACGCGTTCGCCGGACTGAATTACTTCGACCCAAACCCCGAACTCGTGTTCAGCGTCCGACCCACTCCGGTTGAGCCAACCCCTGTCACGATTCACACGACGGGAGGCGACTCGCGTATCTACCACCGAATTGTAACGGCCGCCCTCGACATCGATGAGACAGATGTCACCCTTGCTCTCTACTCGACAGGGCACGACGACCTCTTCCTGCCCTTTCGAGACGCGACGTCTGGCAGCCAGAGCTACGGGGCGGGACGCTACCTCGATATCTCTCCCAATGAGGACGGGTCGATCACGATTGACTTCAACTACGCCTATGCCCCGTTCTGCGCCTACTCGGACGAATACTCCTGCGCGCTTCCACCACAGGAGAATTGGATATCCGTGTCGATCGAGGCGGGCGAGCGCACTGCGAAGTAGCAGCGTTTGATCGAGGTCCTGCTGCCATCCACAGATGCCGGAGTTGCCCTGCAATTCGGCTTGTTGCTCGGTGCCACGACAACGGGCTTGTGGTTCACACGTCGCGACAGGGATCTCAGGCGCCTCATCCTCGGCGTTGGCCTTCTGCTGGCCGGAGTGATGGCTATCCGAGCGATCCACTAGCCCCGATTCTTCGCGAGGTGTCGGTGGTTGAGGTGCGGGGTTCGCGAAACGCCCTCCTGGCAAGGGATACTTCAGGTGTGAAGCCAGCAGCTCCCCTGACGAGGAGGGCACTTCCGAGATGAACGCCAAATGGACTCGTAATGTGACGGAGTGTCAGATGCACCGCACTTCTGACACTCCCGTATCAACGTCGCCTCCCTCTCAAACGTAGGTCTGGGTCGCACCGGGTGTCACTGTTCCTGTAGGGTTCGGATGCAACTATCTGGAAGGGAGGGCTGCGATGACAGACGTGATCCCGGTTGATGAGGATCAGCTTCTGCTGGAGATCCAGAAGCACTACGCCGAGGTGGCAACTAGCCCTGACCATGAGTTCCACTTCCACACTGGTCGGCATGCGGCTCGACAGGTCGGTTACGACGAGTCGACCATCAGGGACATACCGGACGACGTGATCGCGTCCTTTGCTGGGGTGGCCGACCCATTCCATTTCGGTCTTCCCAAACCAGGCGAGACGGTCCTCGACGTGGGTTCGGGATCTGGTGTTGACGCCATCATCGCTGCCAGAGCGGTC
>JAZFUH010000262.1:0-2733 GCA_036447125.1 Acidimicrobiia bacterium
GCAGACGTCAATCAGGAGATTTGGGCTTTGCCGGGTGACGCGTTTGCTGAGAAGCATGAGCTGCTGAAGAAGCGTGATTCGCTCAGAGAACGAGCAGCGGAACACGCTGTCGATGCCGACAAGGAGCGATCGACCGCTGACTTGCTTTCCGAGTTGTCAGGGCTGCGCTTCCAGCTGGACCAGATCGAGAAGCAGAAGATCGACCTTGTCACTCAGGCGGGTGGCGGAGCCCCCGGAGCTTCGAATATGACCAACCTGGGTGGCGTCCTATTGAACGCCAAGATCATGGAAGCATCCGGGGCAGGCCGGTTACAGTCCCGCATCGGTGTTATCAAGGGTGTTCTCATCGATAGAGATGTGGAAATACCAGCCGCACTTTGATCAGTCAGTGGCCCGCCATGGCAGCGCACCGACCGAAGAACATTTCGCGTAACCCGGGCACCGAAAGTATCGCCCAACACGATCAGATCAGACCAAGCAGATCCCGTTTTCTCGCCAGATAGTCCTCGGTCGTGACCGTGCCCTCGGCGTGACTCTGTTTGAGGGACTCGAGATCGGCAACAAGTCGGGACGCTCTCTGGGTTGTCGCCTCTCGGTCCTTGCCCACCACGGGAGCCACAGGGCGCATAATGAAATATGCCGCGATGCCTATGTATGCCGTGAAGAAGATCGCGGCCACCCACAGTAGCTTTCGTGTGAATCTGAGATCTCTGCGGCGAGCGACATCGACGTACGCGTCGATCCACAACGTCAGGAGTGGGAGGCCGAGACCGATGACGAGCAGCCAAGCCAGCGTTCCGTCAGCAACTCTCATGCCGAGTCGAGTAGTTTCGCCTTGAAGGACGCGAATTCCTCGGCAGAGAGCGTGCCGGACTTGTGAAGTTCTGCAAGCTTCTTGAGCTGGTCGATCGTGGAGTCGCTGGGCGAATCGGCCATGATCTGGCTCGTTCCGACATCAGGCTTCGGTGCCATCTCGGGGCTGTCCGGGCGAGTGAGGAAGTAGACCAGCATCCCGATGACCGGCAGTAGAACGACTGCCACAGCCCACAGACCCCTTGCAAGTCCCGAGATGTCCGTGCGCCTCGCAAGATCCCCAAGCGTGAAGATCCACAGCATGAGCAGTGGGACGAATATCAGCAGCAGGAAGAAGAATTCCCAAAAAGACACGTGTTCCTCCGTTCGGGTTGGGTGCTCCCCCATCGTACAGAAGACCAGTCGGCACGCGATCAACAGCTACACCTCTCGACCCGTTTTGCCGAAAGAACAGATGATGACTCCCATTCGAACTGCATCATGTCGACGCTGTTGATAGCTGCGGTGATTGCCATCGTGGCGATGGCAGCTATCGGGGTGGCCGCCGTCGTGAAGAAGCACCCTGACAAGACGCTCGGATATTTTGCCCAGTACGACCAGCTGACGGGTCTGATCAACCGAACCCTTTTCCATGATCGCTTGTCGAGTGCGCTCGTCCGTGCGCGTCGCGATGGTGGGCTCGTGACGGTCATGTTCCTCGACATCGACGGATTCAAGGACATCAATGATCGTTTCGGTCATGCGATCGGTGACGAGGTCCTGCGCCAGATCGCAGCACGGCTTGTCGGGTGCCTGCGCGAGTCAGATACCGTCGCCAGGCTTGGCGGAGACGAATTCACCGTCATTCTCGAGGGCGGCAAAAGGGTCGAGGACGCAGGCCACGTAGCAACGAAGATCCTCAAGACGGTCGGCACTCCATACCGCATAGGGGATCGGGAACTCATCATCACCACATCCATCGGGATCGCGATGTATCCCCTTGACGGCGACTCGTACGAGGAGCTGATCAAGGGAGCCGACACCGCGATGTATCAATCCAAGGCGGCAGGTCGGAACACGTATCAGTTCTTCACCAGATCACTCAGAGATCGGACCACCGAGCGGATCTCGCTGATGGAAGATCTGCGATATGCGATCGAGTCCGGGACGCAGCTGAGGATCGAGTACCAACCGAAGGTCGACCTCGCCCGTGGCACCGTGATCGGGCTCGAGGCACTTGTACGGTGGGACCACCCCACACAGGGGCTGCTGATGCCCGGCGCATTCATCCCGCTCGCCGAGGAGTCCGATCTGATCGTTCCGATGAGCAAGTGGTTGCTCGATGAGGCATGCCGCGACATGCATGGGTGGATCGGCGCGGGGATGCGACCAATGCGGGTCGCAGTGAATGCTTCCGAGAGGCTGTTCAGGGATGCGAACCTCGTCGAGTCGATTGCCGGAGCACTCGCCGGAGCCGACCTCGACCCGGGACACCTCGAGATCGAAGTGACCGAGCGAACGATCACCTATGAGGCCGAGCAAACAGAGCGTGCGCTCGAAAGACTCTCCGGCATGGGTGTGAGGGTGTCGATCGATGACTTCGGGACCGGCTATTCGTCGCTGAGACAGCTGCAGAGGCTCTCGATTCACGCGCTGAAGATCGATCAGTCGTTCGTTCGTGACGCACACCGGAGGGAGGAGTCGCGGGCGATCGTCGAAGCCATCGTCTCGATCGCCAGGAGTTTTGACCTCGACGTCATCGCTGAAGGAGTCGAGACGCCACAGGAACTCTCGACGATCCGAATGCTCGGCTGCACAAGGGTGCAGGGATACCTCATTGCCGGCCCACTGAGACCTGAGCTCGTGATGGAATTCGTCGAGAGCTACGACCAGACCCTCGCCTTTGTGAGCCAGGACTCCCGAAGCACGATCAACGACTAA
>JAZFUH010000263.1:0-5857 GCA_036447125.1 Acidimicrobiia bacterium
AATGGACCGCTCTTCTTCGCCGTGATGATGGCGCTCGTACTCGCCTTTGGCATCGCGATGTTCTGGCAGGAATCGCGCCGGATGCAGCACGCCGAAGCGATCTACGGGGTGGAGGATTCGATCGAGTTCATATGGGATGGCTTCGGGGAGGACAAGCTCGGACTCAAGAAAGCTGATGTTCGGCGGATCCTGGAGTGGGAGATGCATTATCTCCAGCAACCGAACCTGTGGGAGGAGGAGGGACCGCCGGTTGTGGGAGGTGAGCCGGCAGCCCGATACACACAGGAGCGGGCGCTCGAGGCCGGGTTCTCGTACGAACCTGAGCAGATCTTTGGTGTCATGGACCTCCAGGCCGCCTACCTGGAAGCGATAGGCGCGGTTGGAGAGATCGTCGACCCTCAGGAGTGATCCGCATGCAGGGCACTATCGGGGATGTGTCAATACAATCCCGTTCCGAAAGCTGCTGGAGCGTACGGAGGCAGGCTTGAACCGCACCCGAAAGATTTTGATCGCGATCGTCGCGGCCCTCGCCGTTGTCGGAGCCGCGTGCACAAGTGGTGCTGATGACCCGACGACCCCCACGTCATCGACCACGACCATCCCTGTTGAGATCCCCGACCTCGAGTTCGGTAAGGGCGAGGTGCCGTTCACTGTTCCCGCCGGCTTCCCTGTCCCCGGCTCAGCCGTCATCGGTACGACCATGATCGACGGGGTCAACGGTCGGACCGAGATGATCATCAACTTTCCTGCATCCGTCGCGGATGTCGTCACCTTCTACGAGACGAACCTCCCGGTGCTTGGTTTCGCAGTCACAGATTCCAGGGGCACCGAGTCTGAGTGGGACATCAGGGTCTCCAAGGACGGTGTCACCGCGACGATCCACCTGACCTTTGGCGGTACGGGGCTCTCCTCAGGCACGTTCCTTTTCGACCACTCCTAGCTCGTCCTGGTGACGTGTAACCCGTCCCTTCGGATCAGAAAGGACGGATCGCTGCACTCCGCGGCCTACTTCGCCACGACCGTGATGATCACGATCATGCCGTGCTGGTATCCCAGCGGTCCCCCCGCAACGTTGTACGGTGGAGACGCGACAGTGGCTGGGTTCGAGGGATTGACTGATTCCTCCACAGCTGCGGCGTCTGCGCCTTCGCGCACCGTGTCCATCAGGAGATACCTGCCGGGGACCTGGAGACGGATCCTGCCATCGAACGCTCCCTCGCCGGGTGCCGCGCTCAACGCACCGACCAGCTGGAAATCAGGTTGCGCACCATTTTCGAAATCGAAGGCTTCGACCTCGAGTGTTGCAAAGTCCTCGATGGATCTCAGGTCGTCGTCCTGAAGGCGAACGACCGCGAGACTGTGGTATTCGGATTGCGAGCTGTTCACGAGTTCGATCGCGTCCCCCGCAGTGAATTCGGCTGGAAGACCTCGGAACCCGTAGTCGAACGCTTCGATTTCGTAGGTTGTCGGTCCTGCTTGAACCACCGCGCTCGTTGTTGGTGTTGTCACAGCGGGCACCTCCGTCGTGGGTGTTGGCGCCGCGTCGAGGGTCGTCGGAGGAGTATCAGCTACCTCATCGGAGCCCTGGGTCAGCGGCAACAGTGCAACGGCGCCGATCACGATGATCGTCGCGGCGGCGACTGCAACTGCGATCAGCCACCCTCTCTTCTGTGGGTTCTGCTGTGGTGTGGGCTTCTGGGTCTGTTGGGTCTGCACGTCTGTGCTCCTTTGCCATGTCGCGAGGAGCAGCGCCGTGAGATCATCAGATTCACTTCTCAGCAGATTCGGTTCAGGTGCCGGATTTGCGTCCCTGAGCCTCTGAGTTGCGGTATCGATGGACATCAGCGTTCTCCTCCTTCCTCAGCAACACGCGGGGAGAAATGTGCGTTATTGGGGAACCGATCGAGGTGTTTGGCGAAGCGCTGCCTGGCCCTCGACAGGCGTTGTTCGGCGGCAGGGATTGATATGTCGAGAGCGGTAGCGATCTCGGGAGCGGTGAGTTCCTCCCATGTGGAAAGCAGAAGAATCTCCCGATCGGATGTTTTCAGCTTCGACAGGGCAGACATGACCTCTTGATCCGGTTCTCTGCGGACAACAATGACTTCAGCCGCCTCTTCGTTGGCCGTGGCGAGACCAGACATCTTCCTTGTGAGCCTGTCACGCCGACGCATGCCGCGGCTACGGTTCGCGAGGACGCCACGCGCAATGCCGTACAGCCATGGCCTTGCTGTGTCCCATTCGAGTTCATCGATGCGCCGCCAGGCAACGACGAATACCTCCGAGGCTGCGTCCTCGGCGCCAGCACTGTCGATTCGACGGAAGCAGTAGCCGAGCACCTCGTCGTAGTGGCGTTCGAACAGCGCAGAGAACCTCGAGTCGATGCTCGCCGGTGCTGTTTGCCTTGGTGACGCCATATCAATACTTGTCCGCCTCAGGTCCAATCCTGACAGGTGTCAGGATTCGATGCCGGGTGGACAATTACGACACAGAGACGGCAAACGCCGTTTCGCAGCACAGGGGAGAATCGGAGGGGTTTCACGGCCCCTCCGATCCGTGCGCTCCGGAACCTCTGCATTCTCAACCGATCCGTTGAGATCGAATGCCGGGGCTGATTCTCTGGTCATTCCGCAGGTCTTCAAGCGTGGGGCGCGGATCGATGCCATAGAGGGTTGTACTCCCTTGATCAACGAACCGGTCGAAACCGAGCGACCGGCGTTCGCGATCAGCAGCGCTAGGACGGTGCGTTGCTTAGGTCCACCAAGCGAGAATCTTCGCCCATCCTCGACCACCTCAATGGGGCCAAGAACCCTGAGTTCCATTCCTTGAGCATACGCGCTGGGTCCGCTCGTGTGCAGGGGCGCTGGAGGCAGTGTCCGTTCCATGCCCCGAACAATGCACGACGCCAGTCAAGAGATTGTCAAGAGCACTGACTCAGCCGCACATCCCTTGCATCCCACGGCTTTGACACTTTCTTGACACCTTTGACAACCCCTTGAGCGGTTGCCCGCGGGGCACTGACCGCCCGCGCGGAGTGTGCGGGTGTGACATACCTGCGCACCTCCGCAGCCATCACCCTGACAACCATCTCCTTCATCACAGCACCGATCACGGAAGCTCCTTCAGGCACCAGCAACACGCAGGCCGGTGTTGTTCTCACCGCTGAGATCACGCCCATCGAGCCGCTCCCCGAGCTGGGTGACACGGACATCATCGAAGGCGTCCGGATCGTTGATGGGACGACAGAGGACACAGACCGCATCGAATCAGCACTGCAGCGATTCGAGGATGCCGGCTTGCCCCTCGACAACCTCGAGGTTCGGGTCGGCGGCGAAGATGGTTGCGGCGGACATGCGGGCGTGCGCTCCACTGAGAACGGCCACGATGTCGTTGATATCTGCACCGATGCTAGTTCGTCCTGCTGCACGAGCTCGGGCATGTGTGGTCCGCCCTGTACCTCGACGACGAGCGTCGCCAGGAGTGGCTTGACCTTCGTGGCCTCGACTCATGGAGCGATGCCGACTACTACGAGCGTGGCACCGAGCAGGCCGCAGACATCATCGCCTTTGGGCTCCTCAGCACCTGGCACACTCCGATATCCATCGCACCGAACGATCGCGACAGCCACATCGATAGCTTCACATGGCTTTTCGGTGTCGAGCCGCTCCACATGAGCACAACAAGTGTTCGTGTGCAGACCACACCCAACTCATCCCACACCGAGACCGGTACTCCTTCCACCGTTCGGGTGTCCTTCAGCCCGGACACCGCCGGCACTGTCGAGGCGGTCGTGGATGACACGACCCCCGTCGCCGGGTATCGCTTCCCGATGGCTTGTGGCTTCCCCCGGTGGAACTCCAGGAACGGCGGATACGGATATGTGGACCCACGCGACTGGACGCACGAAGGTGTCGATCTGTACGCATATGAGGGCACTCCGGTCGTCGCTCCGGTCAACGGCCTCGTCGTTGCATCCGGCTATGGAGATTCTGCAGGATGGAACGTTCGCATAAAGGACGTCACGGGCCGGGTCCACGTGCTGATGTACCTCGAATCTCGCCCAACAGTCGGAGAGGGCGAGCGGGTTCGTTCCGGGCAGAGGATCGCAGCGGTCGGTCGCACAGGCAATGCATCAGGCGGCGGACCGCACATCCACTATGAGATCCGTGACGGCGAGGACTCGATCGATCCGATGCCATGGCTCAGAGCAACAGGATCCACGTTCGTCGCCCCCGCAGCGTCGGACCTCCATACCGGAACCGCACCAGCATTCTCGAGCTGTGAAACGAGGGCGTAGCGAAGCCTCTTCCAATGTATGGCGCGGTGTCATACGATCGACAGGATGACGACAGGCGACTCTGACAGGAACCTGACGGCGCTGGATCCTCGTAGACAGCATTCAGGCCGTGCTGTATATTGTGCTGTATGTCAGCCATACGAACTCAGGTGTATCTCACCGATGAGCAACGTGAGCGTATCGACGCTATCGCCGAGGCCGAAGGCGTGACGATGGCAGAAGTTGTTCGACGCGCTCTCGACAAATACTTGGATCGTCAAATTCCTGATCCGACTGTCGCACTTACAGCTACGTTCGGTGCTGTACCGGACGCTTCCACGCCGGACAGGGATGAGTGGGACCGTGGCTGACCTCCTGCTCGACACGGATGTGTTCATCGATCACCTGCGCGGAGCCGCGAGACTGGTCACCAAGAAACACCGAGTCCACTATTCGGTCGTTACACGCGCAGAATTGTTTGCGGGCAACGCTGCGACCGATATTGTGAACACGATACTTGGTCCGTTTCGCGAGATCGCCGTTGAACGGTCAGTCGCTGAACGCGCCGGACGAATCCGTCGAGAGTCGGGTGTTCGACTGCCCGATGCACTGATCGCTGCGACTGCCATCGAGCACAAGCTCAGTCTCGTAACGCGCAACCGATCTGACTTCGAGAGGATTCGCGGGCTGCGTTTGCGAGATATTTCCTAGTCCCGGATCAGGCCGACAACATCCTCGGCGAGGCGTTTGTGCTTGAGCACGAAGAAGTGGTCGGTGCCCGGATACCTGATGATCTTGGCAGAGATCGATCGTGCGTATGTTTCGAGTTCGTCCGGGTCGATGAACTGGTCCCGCTCGCCGATCACGAACGCTCGTCTTGCGTGTGCGAGGTCTACCGCGTCCGGTAAGGGTGGCGTCAGCGGGCTCCTCACCGGTGGGGCGATGCCGACATAGGGCACTGTCGAACCCGTCTGTGCCTGCCAGCTCAGTGCGACCGCAGCGCCGAAGGACCATCCAGCAATGCCAACCAGGGGAACCTCGAGACGCGATGCGTAGGTCATCACGGCATCGACGTCGCGGAGTTCTTCGTGGCCATCTCCATGGACGCCGGTCGACCCTCCTGCACCGCGAAAGTTGAACCGCAGGACATCGAAGCCATCAGAGACCGCGTGTTTTGCAATGGCTCCAAGCATCGGTGCGCGCATCGTGCCGCCCTGTTGGGGATGTGGGTGGCAGAGCACGATGATGCCGTGGGCGTCAACAGCCTTGGTATGGACCGCCTCGAGGTTCTCACCGTCTGACGTTGTGAGAGAGAGGTTCGTCACAGCGTCGAGAACCACACCGCGGTCGCAGCGAGGATCACGAGGCCCGCTGCGAGCGATGCCAAGATGAGATAACGGGTCTGCACGACCCAAGCGTATCGGGCCCAGTCACTTGAGGCGACTGGTCTTCCCGAGATCTCGCAACAGGTCATACGGATAGATACCTGTTGTATGCCCATCGGGCGAGAACGTGAGATTGATGGCGTAAGCGCCCACGAAAGCGACGTTGAGGATCTTCACTGTTTCCAGATACGCCGGGGTA
>JAZFUH010000264.1:0-12033 GCA_036447125.1 Acidimicrobiia bacterium
ATGCGAGCTGCACGCACAAGAGCATCAGCAACGTCCTCGACGTACACGAAGTCCCTGGTCTGGTTGCCGTCGCCGAAGATCGTTGGAGTTCTGCCTCCAAGGAGATCCCCGATGAAGATGGCAACGACACCGGCTTCACCGTGGGGATCCTGCCTCGGCCCGTAAACGTTGGCAAACCCCAGGGATACATAATCGAGGTCGTAGGTGTCCTTGTAATACCTGAAGTACTCCTCGACGATGTATTTGGAGATGCCATACGGCGAGGCAGGCACGCGCTTCTGAGATTCTGGCGTCGGGATGTTGAACGTGTCACCGAAGGTCGCCCCCCCTGAGCTCGCGAACACGAACCGCTCAGCGTTGCCATGTCTTGCGGCCTCGAGCATGTTGATGGTCCCGAGAATGTTGACCTTCGCGTCGTGCACCGGGTCGACAAGGGAGTGGCGCACGTCGATCTGTGCGGCGAGATGAAACACGTTATCAGGTTGGAAGGACCGCACAAGGTCCACAACTTCAGAAGAAACCACGTCGATCTGGTGGAGGACGACCGATCCACGTCGTCTCGAGTCCTTGAGGTTTGCGAGCGACCCGGAGCTCAAGTCGTCGATCACGAATACCTCATGACCATCATCGACCAGACGATCAACAAGGGTCGACCCGATGAATCCGGCTCCCCCGGAAACTACGGATTTCGGCATATCACACCCTCGGTGGAAGCTCGGCGCCAAAGAATGCAGTGAGCCGATCAACGGTATCTGTGGCCGTGTCCTCGTCGAAGCCCTCCGCTCCATCATCCCAGAACCCTTCACCGACCTCGGAATGGATCACGAATGTGGTCTGTGGCAGAGAATCTTTGGTGCCGATGGACGCATCGACATCGACAGAGTCATCGGCGCGAGACCCGATCCACAGAGCAGGAATCTGAGCGGCTGAGAGGTCTTCGACAACGCGGTCATCAAACGTCGCGGATACCGAAGCGATGGCGAGTACTCGACCATCCCCGGCGGCAAGACTCGAAGCATCGAATATCCCCGAACCAAAGGCGAGCACACCGAATCCGAATTGCGCATTGGACCACGCCCCCGCAGGGTCCGTGATGAACCGTGCAATGCGCGACGCGATAAGGGCGTTGGATTCATGACTCTCGGTGACGTCGGGCGCGAGGGCGACGATGCCATGACGAGCGAGAATTCGGCAGATGTTCTTGATCGAAGACAACGGCAGCGGCTGCGGACCGAATACGAGAACCGTCGGCCACTCGCCTCGGCCGTCCGGCCGCGCAAGGTACCCACTGAGGGTCTGGGGACCTGCAGGAATGCTCGTGGACCCGTAGATGACCTCGATGGTGCCTTCACCTGTTTGTACGGCCACGCGTCCCTCTCCTCGCTGTTAGCGCCTTGAAGTGAGACTAACGCCGGTCACGGGTGTGCACCTCACCGGCCCGTAACTCGATGCGCTCCCCGTCTCGCTCGACGACAAGGGCACCATCGTTGGCGATTGCGACAGCACGACCACGACCATCGCCCCACACGACCTCATGGCTGAGCGTCACCGATGCAGCCTCGTACTCGGCACGAGGCCAATCTTCTGCGCCTGCAACGAGATAGCCGATCAGAACATCCGCCCATGCCTCTGCAAGCTTCACTCCAGCATCGGCTCCCGGGTCAGCCGCAAACAATGCGGCCGCGCCCTGGATCGGGTTCTTCCACCAGAGATTGACACCACACCCAACAATTACAACGTCGCCGCTGGCTTCGACCAGGAGCCCACCAACCTTTTCGCCCGCGATCATGAGATCGTTCGGCCATCGGAGACCCAACTCGATGTCGAACGATTTCCGCACAGATTCACGCATCGCCACAGCGGCGACAAGCGGGATCAGTGTCCGATCGGACAGATCCCAGTCAGAGACGAATCCATATGATGCGAACAACCCGCGATCTGGCTGGGTCCACTCCCTGCCCTGCCTGCCGCGTCCTGCGGTCTGCTCGCCGGCAACGATGAGGATCCGGGTTCCCGTTACACCCAGATGCTTGCGAGCCTCGTCCTGGGTACTCCCCACGCGGGCAAGGTGCACTATGTCGTATTGTGTAGCCATGTCACGCTCTTGGGAGTCGAACGATCACTTGATCACTGGCGAGCCTACCGGGAGGACCGGTGAGCACAGAAGAAAGCATTGAGAAATTACGCGAACTTCGCGAGCGCTCATTGGCACCCGATAACCAGCGTGCCATCGAGCGTCAGCACGACGCGGGCAAACTCACGGCGAGGGAGCGCATCGAGCTGCTCCTCGACAAGGGTTCCTTCCAGGAGATCGATCCATTCGTCCAGCATCGCGCCACCGGTTTCGGGATAGAGGACAAACGCCCGTTCGGAGACGCTGTCGTCACCGGGTGGGGAACCGTTGACGGACGCAACATCTTCGTCTTCGCTGAGGACTTCACCCGTTTCGGCGGATCCCTGGGCGAGGCCGTTGCGGACAAGATTTGCAAGGTGATGGACCTCGCCATGGACACAGGAACGCCGATCATCGGTCTCAAGGATTCCGGTGGTGCGCGAATCCAGGAAGGCGTCGTTGCACTCCACGGGTACGGTCGGATCTTTGAACGTAACGTTCGGGCATCCGGTGTGATCCCCCAGATCTCCGTAATCATGGGCCCATGTGCCGGCGGTGCTGTGTACTCGCCTGTGCTCACCGACTTCATCTACCAGGTCGAAGGCACGTCCCACCTGTTCATCACTGGCCCCGATGTCATCAAGACGGTCACAGGCGAAGAGGTCTCCATGGAGGATCTCGGCGGTGCACACGCCCACTCATCGAAGTCCGGCGTGACGCACTTCGTTGCAGAAAATGACCGAGAGGCTCTCGATGAGATCAGGTATCTCCTGTCGTTCCTCCCACAGAACAACATGGAGGTGCCGCCCTTCTTCACACCGATGGATGCGTCCGACCGAATGGACGAAGCCCTCACAACCGTCATCCCCGACTCGCCGAACCAACCATATGACGTCATCGAGGTGATCGAGAACATTGTCGACGACGGCGAGTTCTACGAAGTACACGCACACTGGGCCGGAAACATCGTGGTCGGCCTTGCTCGCCTCGACGGTTACAGCGTGGGGATCGTGGCGAACCAGCCTGCCGTGCTGGCCGGCACGCTCGATATCGATGCGTCAACGAAGGCTGCCAGATTCGTTCGATTCTGTGATGCCTTCAACATCCCGCTCGTCACTCTTGTTGATGTGCCCGGCTTCCTGCCCGGAGTCGACCAGGAGCACGACGGCATCATTCGCCATGGGGCCAAGCTGCTGTACGCGTTCTCGGAGGCCACGGTTCCGCGGATCACCGTGGTCATGCGCAAGGCTTACGGAGGAGCGTTCCTTGTCATGAACTCACGAGCGGTCCGTGCCGACATCGTGTTCGCCTGGCCAACGGCTCAGATCGCGGTGATGGGCGCCCAGGGTGCCGTCAACGTGATCCACCGTCGCGCGCTCGCCGCTGCAGACGATGCCGAGGCGATGCGCGCCAAACTCGTTTCTGACTACGAGGAGAAGTTCAACAACCCGTATATCGCTGCGGAGAACGGCCTCGTGGACGATGTGATCGAGCCACGCGAGACTCGACCGCGTCTCATCCGGGCACTCAACATGCTGCGCGACAAGCGCGAGACGTTGCCGAACAAGAAACACGGCAACATCCCGTTGTAGCCTCGTACCCAGGGTTCCAGTGCACATAATTGTGGAATCCAGCCCGCGGAACGAGGGGATTCGTCGCACGGGACCGTAACGAAGTCAGCGGCCGAGGGGTCGTACTCCCGAGGCCGAAACCCGTTTCGGCCTCGCGCACTATCCCCTCCTAGGATGCACACCGTGGAATCCATCCTCATCGCAAACCGTGGCGAGATCGCTGTGCGCGTCATCCGTGCGGCACGAGACCTCGGGATACGGACCATCGCGATCTATTCGGAACTCGACCGTGATTCAGTCCATACTGCAATGGCCGACGAAGCATGGAACGTCGGCACCGCACCCGCTGCAGACTCGTATCTCAACATCGAACGGATCCTCGAGGTGGCCCGAGAATCCGAGGCATCCGCCATCCATCCGGGATACGGGTTCCTCGCCGAGAACGCCGACTTTGCACAGGCCATCATGGACGCAGGCCACATCTGGATCGGACCGCCTCCGCACGCCATCAGGATGATGGGTGACAAGATCGAGTCACGTCTTGCGGCTGAGGCAGCGGACGTGCCGGGCGTGCCTGGCATAAACGAGCCGCTCACCTCGGTCGACCAGGTAGCTGCCTTCGCAGACGAGCACGGTCTTCCCGTTGCCATCAAGGCATCGGCCGGTGGTGGGGGTCGCGGGCTGAAGGTTGTGCATGACACCGAGGGCCTGGCCGACGCATTCGAGTCAGCGGCCAGGGAAGCAGAGGCCTGGTTCGGGAACCCAACGGTCTATGTCGAGAAGTACCTCCAGAACGCCAGACATATCGAGGCCCAGGTGCTCTTCGACATGCACGGAAACGGCGTGTTCCTCGGCGAACGCGACTGCTCGCTCCAACGCAGGCACCAGAAACTCGTGGAGGAGTGCCCTGCTCCCGGTCTCACCGCTGGCGAACGATCACATGTCGGAGAGCTCGCTCTCGCTCTCGGCCACGCAGCCGGTTACGAATCTGCCGGAACCGTTGAGTTCCTGTACTCGGACGGGGAGTTCTACTTCCTTGAGATGAACACGCGAATCCAGGTCGAGCACACGATCACAGAGGAAGTCTTCGGAGTCGATCTTGTGGTCGAACAGATCCGCGTCGCAAATGGTGAAGAACTGTCGATCATCACGACGCCGGAACCCATCGGGCATGCAATCGAGTTCAGGATCAACGCAGAGGACCCATCCGAGGGCTTCATCCCCCACCCGGGCACCCTCGTTCGCTACAAGGAACCCGCCGGTCCGGGGATAAGAGTTGACTCCGGTGTCGTTCAGGGATCAGAGATCAGCCAGTACTACGACAACATGATCGCAAAGCTCATCGTCAGCGGCCGGGACCGCGCCGAGGTCATCCAACGAGCCAAGCGGGCGCTCACCGAATACGAGATCAGTGGAGTTGACACGACCATCCCGGCGCACCTCATGATCCTCCAGAATGAGGACTTCCTGGAGGGACGGGTCTCGACCCGCCTCGTCGAGGACGAGATGGACTTCTCTCATGTCGAAAGGTCGACGGCGCCGACAATCCCTGAAGACGAGGAACTCGCCGAACGGAACCTCACGGTGGAGGTCGGAGGTCGGCGGTTCACCGTCAAGTATTGGGCAAAGGTCATGACGGCACCCGGTTCGGGAAAACGCATCGCACCACGACGCAAGGCGCCCAAGCTCTCCAAACAGGCGGGTTCCTCAGCAGGTGAAGGCGTCGTTGCTGCACCGATGCAGGGAACGATCGTCAAGATCCACAAGAAGGCCGGTGAGTCCGTCGAAGCTGGCGAGCCCGTCTGTGTTCTCGAAGCCATGAAGATGGAGAACGAGATCAAGGCCGAGATCTCCGGCGAGATAATCGAGCTCAAGGTTCAGGTCGGAGACACGGTCTCCGCGGGATCACCGATCATGATCATCAGGTAGCTGTCGGCGTTCTCCTATGGACGGTAGCGGCCAAAGACCGGCACCAATGTCCGGGTGATGTCACCGATCGTTGCTCCTGTCTCGAGTGCCGTCTTCATGGGGTACAACACGTTGTCCGAGCCCTGTGCTGTGTCAGATAGATCTGCGAGAGCCGCAGCGACCGAAGTCGCATCGCGAAGCTCCCTGCGCTCCTCGAGTGCCCGGCATTGTGCGCGCTCAAGTTCCGGATCGATGCTCAGGACGTCAGGGTCGGATTCATCGGTCTCAACAAACCGGTTCACCCCGACAAGGGCTACCTCGCCTGCGTCGAGTGATCTTGCATAGCTGTACGCAGCCTCCTCGATCTCACGCTGCTGGAAGCCCTGTTCGATCGCGCTCGCAGCTCCCCCGAGCTCATCGATGCGCGCAATGAGCTCCATGGCGTCGGCCTCGATGCAATCGGTGAGCGACTCAACGTAATAGCTCCCAGCAAGTGGATCGACAACACCGGGCACACCCGTCTCGAACCCAAGGATCTGCTGGGTCCGAAGCGCAAGCATCGCCGACTCGCTGGTCGGGAGACCCAGAGCCTCGTCATAGCTGTTCGTGTGCAACGACTGGGTTCCACCGAGCACCGCCGCAAGCCCTTGGTACGCGGTGCGCACGATGTTGTTGAGCGGTTGCTGGGCAGTGAGTGTCGATCCGGCCGTCTGGGTGTGAAACCGCATCCGCCACGACTCCGGCCGGGACGCACCGACGCGGTCACGCATGAGCCTCGCCCAGAGGCGCCGAGCTGCCCTGAACTTGCAGGCCTCCTCGAAGAGACCGTTGTGGGAATTCCAGAAGAACGAGAGCCGTGGCGCGAAAACATCGATGTCGAGCCCTGCGTCCCTCGCGGCTTCAACATAGGCGAGCCCGTTTGCGATAGTGAACGCCACCTCCTGGGCAGCGGTCGACCCAGCCTCTCGAATGTGATATCCCGAGATCGAGATCGTGTTCCAGTTCGGGATCTCAGATTCACAATATGCGAACGTATCGGTGATGATGCGCATCGAGGGCCCGGCAGGGTAGATGTATGTGCCTCTGGCGATGTACTCCTTCAAGATGTCGTTCTGGATCGTTCCGCGCAGATCGCTCGAGTTGGCACCCTGTTCCTCTGCAACGATCTCGTACATGAGGAGCAGCGCTGCGGCGGTCGAGTTGATCGTCATCGACGTCGAGACTTCTGCGAGGGGGATCTGATCGAAGAGGATCCTCATGTCCTCTATCGAGTCAATCGCTACACCGACCTTGCCCACCTCACCGGCTGCAAGGGGTTCGTCCGAGTCAAGGCCCATCTGGGTTGGAAGGTCGAAGGCCACAGAGAGGCCTGTCTGGCCCGCGTCGAGGAGAGCGCGAAACCGTTCGTTTGTCGTCCTGGCGTCACCAAAGCCTGCGTATTGGCGCATGGTCCAGAGACGTCCGGTGTACATGGACGAATGAGGGCCTCGGGTGAACGGATAGGATCCCGCATCCCCAAGTTGATCCTCCGGATCCCATCCATCGAGATCACCGGGTCCGTATTCAGGCATGCCTGCCCGCCATGTGCCGTGTGCCATGTCTCATGTCAATCCCTCTGCTATCTGAAGTCCGTTCCTATCCTGATTTCGGTAGTCGATAGTACCGGTAGGACCTATCGAGCCGGTTCGTTCGTTACTTGTAGGAACCATGGAACCTGAGATACGCACAACCGAGAGGGAGGAACGTCGCTACAGACGTCTGCCTGCGCTCCTCGGCATCGGTGTCGTGATCGTCACGTCAGCAACCTGGGTCGGGCTTTTCGGATTCTTGGGCGCCAACTCGGCCCACGGCACTGTGCAATCTCTCTCTGACCAATATCTGTGCAACACGTCCGAGATCGATCTCGAGTTCCCGAACCTCTCGATGCTCTCAACCGTACGGTCGTCCGATGGAGTCATCCTCGGTCAACTCACGGAACGCAACTCGAGGCCGGTGAGCCTCGAGGAGATGCCCGATCTCGTCGTTGCAGCGCTCCTGTCCGCTGAGGACAAATCGTTCTATGAGCATGAGGGCATCAATTTCCAGGCGATCGCACGTGCGGTCGTTGGCAAGGTGACCAGCAACTCTGCAGGAGGCGGCTCGACGATCACCCAGCAAGTTGTCAAGCAGAACTTCCTTTCGGACGAGTACTCGATCGAGCGGAAGATCTGTGAAGCTGTCGTTGCAGCCGAACTCGAACGTCGCTATACCAAGGGCCAGATCCTTGAGTTCTGGGCGAATTCGGTGTTCTTCGGATCGAACGCATATGGTATCCGCGCTGCGTCGCTCGAGTACTTCGACAAGGAGCTCGACGAGCTCTCGATCTCGGAGGCCGCGCTGCTCCCCATTCCCATCCGAAACCCAACGTTCTACCACCCCAGACGGTTTCCCGAGAACGTCATCACGGCCCGCAACCGCACGATCGACCGCATGGTCTCGAACGGGTACATTCTCCCGGTCGATGCGACCGAGGCGAAGGCTGACCCGATCGGAGTCGTCGAACACCACACTTTCGAGTCGATATCGCCACAGGTGATGATCGCCGTTCGTCAGGAGATCCTGCGCAACAACGATTACGGCCTCGGAGAGACCTACGCGGAACGCAAGCGAGCGATCTTCGGGTGCCCCGCGGCCGTTACAGACTGTGACGGAGGGGGCGGCCTCTTGATCGACATCACGCTTGACGTCGATCTCCAGGACGAGGCCAACCGCATCCTGAGAGCCTGGTTCCGCCCGGAGTTCGACGGACCGACCGGCGCGATAGCCACAGTCGAAAACAAGACCGGCGCCATCCTGGTGCTCGCCTCCGGTCTTGACTTCGGGACGGATATCGAGGCCGGCCAACGCCCATACGATCTCGCGAGCCAGGGTGCCCGCCAGCCAGGATCGGCATTCAAGCCGTTCACGCTCACTGCGGCCCTCGAATCCGGTGACCGCGCAGGGAACCCCGTCACGCTCGGATCCTATTGGGACGATTCGAGTCCGGCAGTCATCGAGTGCGACAGTCCATGTTCTGCAGACGGGAACTTCTGGACCGTTCGCAACGCCGGAGGCTCCGCACCCAAGGGGCTCCGCACGCTCGAATCAGCAACCTACAACTCGGTCAACACGGTGTATGCACGTCTCGTCGATGCGATCGGACCCGAGGCCGTCGTCGACATGGCTCACCGTCTCGGAATCGAGTCGCCTCTCCAGCCCTATCCGTCGATCACGCTCGGGGCGCTGGGCGTGTCTCCGCTTGAGATGTCCGCAGCGTATTCAACCCTTGCGAATTACGGGTCACGAGTAGAGCCCTACCTGATCGAACGGATCACCTCATCGGACGGAACGATCATCTACCAACACGAAGTCGAGCCTCGACAGGTCGTATCCGATCAGATCGCAGCAGCCGTCGTCGGTGTCATGAAGAAGGTTGTCTCGAGTGGGACGGCACGCAGAGCAGACATCGGAAGGCCCCAGGCCGGCAAGACAGGGACCGCAACGACCTACAAAGACGTGTGGTTCGTCGGCTATGTTCCGCAACTCACGACCAGCGTGTGGGTTGGCTATGCCGATGCCCAGATTCCGCTCGAGGAATTCACCGTCTGGAACGACCTCGAGGGAAAGGAGCAGTTCTACCGGAGAGCGTTCGGTGGAACGCTTCCTGCTCCGATCTGGAAGCAGTTCATGCTCTACGCGACCCAGAACATGGCACCGCTCGACTTCCCTGAGGAGCCTCCGGGCACCGACGTGTATCGCCAGACACCCTTTACGACAGTCCCCCCTCTTGAGGAATCGACGCGTGAAACGGTGGATGCCCTATTCGCCATAGGCCTCGCAGCTGAAGTTCTCGAAGTCCCCTCAACCATGCCGGCGGGGACGGTCCTCGGCACGATTCCGCTTCCGGGCACTCCGATGCGTCAGGGCTCCACCGTCACCGTCGAGGAGTCAAACGGCATCGCCCCTGTGATCGTGATGATCGACCTGCGCGGCCTACCAGAGACACAGGTCAGTGACAGGCTCAGACAGTTCGTACTCGAAAACGGGATCTCGATCACCTGGTCGCTTGTCGAGGTGATAACCAGCAATCCCACACAGCACGGCGTCGTGGTGACGACCACCCCGATGCCAGGCGGTCCCGTTGCCGGTGGCCAGAACATCGTGGTGAAGATCGGGAAGAGTCCGTAGGGTATATAGGCCTTCCGCCTTCCGAAGACGGCCAGAATGGACTTGGGAGCTCAGCCCTCGGTTACCGTCTAGTGCTATGCCACACACGGATACATCACCTCCACTCAAGCGCCTGTGGCGCTATGCCGACCAGTACCGCCGGCGCATCGTCCTGGCAACCATCTGGTCGTTTCTCAACAGGGCGGTCGATCTCGCTCCACCGTTCCTGATCGGACTCGCGATCGACGTGGTTGCCAACCCGGGAGATTCACTGATCGCGGGACTCGGTATCGAGGATCCGAAGAACCAGATCCTTGTGATCGCGGTGATCACCCTCATCGTGTGGGCTCTGGAGTCTCTCTTCGAGTATCTCCTCGGCATCGAATGGAGGAACCTCGCCCAGTCGATGCAGCACGACCTCAGGGTCGACACATATGAACACATGCAGGGTCTCGACATCGAGTATTTCGAGGACCGGTCGACAGGTGACTTGATGGCGGTGCTCAACGACGATGTCAACCAACTCGAACGCTTCCTCGACATCGGTGCGAACGAGGTCATTCAGCTTGTCACCACGGTCGTTCTCATCGGCACGACATTCTTCATCATTGCACCGTCCGTCGCATGGCTCGCGTTCCTACCGATCCCGGTGATCCTGTGGGGCTCGATGCAGTTTCAGAGGCGAATCGAGCCGCGATATGCAACTGTCAGGGACGAAGCGGCCGCTATCAACTCCCAACTCTCGATCAGCATCAGTGGGATCTCAACCATCAAGGCTTTCACGGCCGAAAGTCGCGAGGTCGAGCGGATCGCGATCGCATCCAGCCGGTACCGGTCCGCGAACAGCGCAGCCATAAAGCTCTCAGCGATCTTCGTCCCACTCATACGTATCGCGATCCTCGTTGGATTCACGGCGACCTTGGTATGGGGCGGTTACCTCGCTCTCGACGGCCGACTGAACATCGGTCTCTACTCGGTGATGGTGTTCCTCACCCAACGTCTTCTCTGGCCACTGACGAGGCTCGGCCAAACGGTCGATCTCTATCAGCGAGCCATGGCTTCGAGCAGGCGCATCTTCGCTGTTCTTGATTCGGAACCGACGATTCTCGATGGGGACCATCCGATCGGTTCGGTCGCAGTCGACGGCGGAATCGCCTTCGACGCCGTGTCATTCTCCTATGACACAGGACACCCGATACTCCATGACGTCACGCTCACCATTGCGCCGACAAGAACCACTGCATTCGTCGGGTCAACCGGATCGGGCAAGACAACGATCATCAAGCTCCTTCTCCGTTTCTACGACCCCGATTCCGGCTCGATTCGAATCGACGGCACGGACATTCGCTCCCTCGAACAGGCAGAACTTCGGAGTCTGATGGCACTCGTCAGCCAGGATGTCTTCTTGTTCCACGGCACCGTGGCTGAGAACATCGCATACGGCGTTCCCGATGCGACCATCGAGCACATCGAGGCCGCTGCCAACAAAGCCGAGGCTCACGAATTCATAACGGCACTCCCGAACGGGTATCGGACCATCGTGGGCGAGCGCGGGCAGAAACTGTCCGCCGGCCAACGGCAGAGGCTCTCGATCGCCCGCGCCCTGCTGACTGATTCACCGATACTCATCCTCGATGAAGCCACCTCGGCAGTCGACAACGAAACAGAAGCTGCCATCCAGCGATCACTTGCGCGGATCGCTCACAACCGAACGATGGTCGTCATTGCACACCGCCTCTCGACGATCCGCTACGCAGACATGATCTATGTGATCGACCACGGCCGGGTGGCCCAGTCGGGTAACCACGACGACCTGATCTCGCAGGACGGCATATATCGCTCCCTGTGGCAGGTCCAGACCGGCGAAGCAGGCTTCGCCGGTCGGATCACGTAATACGTATTCCTTTCGCGCTCTTGTTCGTGTTACTTGATGTTACTTGGTCTGTCTTGATACAAAGGTGTCATGTTCTCAGACAGCTCTCCGCAGACGCCCGGGATTGGTCCTCACCAGGTCCGTCCTCCCTGCTCGGAGGCCCAAATGTCAAACCCGGGCGTCTCGGAACTCCCTTCGATCCGGCCGACTGCCCTGCGACGCCGATCGATCACCCCGAGGATCGAAACAGGTACATCGGACGGCGTTGTTGCCACACATGACTACGTCCGCAGGTACTGGATTCCGGTCATCGGCCCGGGGGCGGTCGCAGACCTGCTTCGACTCACCGCCGCCGCACAGAGCGGCCGCTCCCTACCTGAGCC
>JAZFUH010000265.1:0-6678 GCA_036447125.1 Acidimicrobiia bacterium
GTCCAGATCACGACATGGGGTTTCATTTTCGCCTCGGTGATCTGGATCGCGATACTGCCGATCTGGACATTCCCAACGTCGATAGGTACAAGGGCATGGATCGACCTGGCGATCATCGGGATACTCGGCACAGCGGTCCCGTTCATCGCAGGGTTCGCCGCTCTGCGTCTTGCACCCTCGAGCACCGTAGGGGTGGTTGCCACCGCGGAGCCTGCGATCGGAGCTGTGGCCGCGGCGATCATGCTTGGCCAGGCGCTCGAGCCGGTGCAATGGCTCGGTGTGGCCGTGGTCGTCGTAGCGGTTGCGACCGTGCAGCGTTTGGGTCTCCCTGATGTGCACCCGGCTTCGCCCATTGCCTGACTCCTTGTTTTCGACGGCTGGTACCTTGTGATCGTGAGGTTCATCAAGAAGCTGGTCATCGGGTTGTGCATCTTCACCGCTTCGAGTGCTGTTGCGGCCCTTGTCGTTCGAAGCAGGATCCCCGCATTCGGTGACGAGAGCGATGAGGAATTCTCCATCGTTGCGGCAATGGGTGGCAGAGTGTTCAAGAGCAGTACCAAGCACTTTGCCGAAGGCAGGGTGACGGCGTTCATGGGAGGTATCGAACTCGACCTGGTGGATGCAGATGTAGCTGCCGGTGCATACCTCGTGCTGCGTGCCGTCATGGGGGGCATCGATGTGGTTGTGCCTTCCGAGTGGCGGGTCGAGGTGATGGGGCGGTCAGTGGTGGGTGGAGTCGCAAACCTGACCGATCCTGACGCACTCGGGGAGGACGCACCGGTTCTTCTCGTTGATGCTCTCGCCGTGATGGGTGGCATCGAGATCCATGCCGCAGAGGTCGTCTGATGGGGGTCGATCTTGCCTCGACGATCACCTACCTCAAGGACCACGCGATCGAGCATGGGTTCCATGTGCACGACGAGCGACACTTCGTCGAGACATACACGTTGCGCCAGTCCTGGGAGATAGACGTTCACCCCGCAGAGGCGTGCGCAGGTCCGCTTGACCTTCACATCGCGCTTGACGTGGAGCCTCGGCTTCTGCTCCGCTTCGAAGATGCGTTGAACGCATCCGACGACATTCCCGAAGACATGAACGGTGACTTCGAGGTGACCTTCTTCTTCAATTGGTCCCTGCCGCCGCTCACACGATCACCAGACATCATCGTGCTGTCCGCGGAGCTTGCGGGTATCGGGGGAATTGACCTACCAATCGAAGTCTCTGCCGTCGAGACGATGGCAGCCCTTTCAGACAAGGAGGACAGGCTGCTCTCGGTCGTCGGTGCGGCGAAACGATCGCTTGCAGACATCGTCTTCAAACAGGATTCGTTATGTGATGTACTCGACCGTGTACATGAGGTGAGCATGTACATGGTTGAGCATGCCGACGAGTGGCTCGACGAGTATTGACAGGTGTCGGTCAGTCGACATCAGCCCGACTCCACGCGAGTGCCGCTTCATCGATGATCGTCTCGAATCTGAGACCCATCAGGATCGCGCCGGCACACCCGGCGCGTTCGGCTTCTGCGGCAACCTGCCGTGATGCCAGCCACGCGACGGCTCTGCGATCCTCACTTGTAGTTGCATCATCGAGCTTGCGGTGCAGCTCATCGGTGATCGGAACCGCACCCATCGATTCCATGCGATCGATCCAGCTCGTGCCGAATGGCGGGATTACCATGAGAAACACTGGTGGATCCTCCGGTTGGAGATCGAGCAGGCCGATCTGGGTTGCCACAGTCGCCGGATCGAGAATCGGTCCGGCGACAAGGAACTGTGCTCCGGCCTCGATCCGGCGTCTCTTCTGCCAGGCCAGGAGACGCGTCGGCATTCCGACTTCAAAATCGGGTAACTCATCCTGAAGATCGCGGAGGTGCCTGACGATCTCGTAATGATCCGCGAGGTGGTCGACCTGTGGCATCGTGTCTCCAATCACGACGAGGAACGAGTCGACCCCGTTTCCGAGAGCACCTCTGACCTCGCTTTCGATTGCGAGAATATTGCGATCTCTGGTCGATACGACGATGGTTGGCGAGACCGATGGCGTGTCGTGTGTGATCCTTGCCGCAAAGGCGTATGGAGAGACCCTGATCTTTCCGAACACGTTGTCCGTTACAAGAATATTGTTCCACGTCCCATCCAGGAGCAGATGGGACGTGTCGGGGAGGTCCGGTGGATTCACCTCGCTCAGATGGACAAAGGATGAAGCCTTACTGAGCATCTCTCAACTCCCTCGGTTTACGAGTGATGAAGTACTTTGCCTGCGGGTGGTGGCAGATGATTGCTGATGTCGTCTGCTCGGGCTGGTACTGAAACCCGGTCTCGGGCCCGACATCGATACCGATTCGGTCCGCCCCGAGAAGGTCTGCAACGGTGAGGTTGTCCTCGAGATCCGGGCAGGCCGGGTAGCCCCAGGAGTATCGCCCGCCTCGGTACCGTTGACGGAAGAGCCCCCTGATCGTCGGGTCGTCCTCCTCTGCAATACCGAGCTCCTCACGAACCCTTGCATGCCAGTATTCGGCAAGGGCTTCGGTCATTTCGACGCCGAGACCGTGGAGCTTCAGGTACTCCTCATATCTGTCCTCGGCGAAGAGCTGTGCAGTTCGCTCCGAGACCTCTGGGCCCATGGTGACGATATGAAATGCTGCAACATCAGGGAGGTCCGCATCGACGGGGCGGAAATAGTCAGCGATGCAGAGCCATGGTGGGGCGGACTGTCTCGGGAATTGGAACCGTGCAAGCTCCTGTGAACGAGCCTCGTCCGCCCACACGATGAGCTCATCGCCGTTGCTGTTGGCGGGGAAGTAGCCATATACAACCCTGGGTTGGAGGAGGTCCTCGGCACGTGCGGTGGTGAGCGCGCGCCGAAGCTCGGGAGCGAGACGGTCCTTGAACTGCCTGTCCGTCTCCCCGTTCTGGGGGCGGTACTGCCACTGGTTGCGCAGCAGCGCGGTGGTGTTGAGATACCTCGCGATCTCGTCGAGTTCGATCCCCTTGACGATGCGTGATCCGAGGAACGGCGGGTCAGGGATCGGGTTGTCGTCTGTCACCTCCGGGGACCGCTCGGGAGCGGGTCCGTTATCGGCTCTCTCGCGGTTGATGGTTGGCAGTACCCGTCTGTGGGATTTCGGCTCGTCGCCCTGACCAGTGATCCACTCCATTGCATCAAGTCCGGCAAACGCGTCCTTCCCATACATGACGGGTCCGGCGTGCCGGGGCGCCAGGTCATCTTCGACATAGCTGCGTGTGAGCGCCGCACCGCCAAGAAGTACCGGAACCTCATCGAGTCCCCTGCGTGCCAGTTCCTCGAGGTTTTCACGCATGACGAGTGTGCTCTTGACAAGCAGGCCGCTCATGCCGATGGCATCGGCCCCATGCTCCTGAAATGCCTCGATCATCTGGGCGATCGACACTTTGATGCCGAGGTTGTGGACGCGATAACCGTTGTTCGTGAGGATGATGTCCACGAGGTTCTTACCGATGTCGTGAACGTCGCCCGAGACCGTCGCGAGAACGATGCTGCCGCGATCTGCCGAATCGATCTTGTCCAGGTGCGGCTCGAGATGCCGAACCGACGTTTTCATCGTCTGGGCGGAACGTAGCACGAACGGGAGCTGCATCTCTCCGGCACCGAAGAGCTCTCCCACGGTCTTCATGCCCCCAAGGAGCACGCCGTTGATGATCGTCAGCGCGTCCGTTGCATCGAGCGCCTCGTCGAGGTCGTCCTCGAGGCCGACGATATTGCCAGTGACGATTCTCTTCTCGAGGCGCTCCATGAGGGTCAGCCCCTCGAACGGGTCGGTTGCGGTGCTGGCATCGGTGATGGTCTCAAAGGCTTCGAGCAGGACCTCGAGTGGGTCGTAGCTCTCCGTGCGTCTGTCATGGATCAGGTCGGTGCATGCCTCGAGATGCTCCTTGTCGATGGACGACAGAGGCATGATCCTCCCCGCATGGATGATCGCAGCGTCGAGTCCTGCCTCAATACACTCGTGAAGGAACACAGAGTTGAGCACTCGTCTTGCTGCTGGCCTGAGACCGAACGACACGTTCGAGACACCGAGCACGGTGCTGGCGCCGGGGAGTTCGGACTTGATTCTCCCGATCGCATCGATCGTCGCCATGGCGTCGCGTCTGAGATCGTCGTCGCCCGTTGACAGAGGGAACGTCAGCGCATCGAAGATGAGGTCCTCTGCCTCGAGCCCGTATCGCTCTGTCGCGATGTCGTACAGGCGATGAGCAACCTCCATCTTCCACTTGAGATCACGGGCCTGGCCCCGTTCGTCGATGAGCAGGCAGATCACTGCGGCACCATGCTCCTTTGCGAGGGAGAACACCCTGTCGAGTCGAGATCCGGGGGCATCGCCGGATTCGAGATTCGCGGAGTTGAGCACGCATCTTCCGCCGAGTCGCTCGAGGGCGGCTTTCATGACGTCGGGTTCGGTCGAGTCGATGACGACCGGGGCAGTGATGTCGGTCGAGAACCGCTTGGTAATAGCTGCGATGTCCACAGCACCATCTCTACCGACATAGTCAACACACAGATCCACGAGGTGCGCTCCCTCTGCAACCTGGCTCTCTGCAATACCGACGCACGCGTCGATGTCTCCTGCGAGCATCGCGTCCCGGAAGGCTCTCGATCCGTTTGCATTGGTTCGCTCTCCGATGATGAGAAACGATGTGTCCTGGTGAAGTTGCACGGCGGAATACGTTGAGGTGACTGCAGGTATCGCCGACGGATGCCTCTTGGCCGGAGCGCGGTGACCGATGGCGTCGACAAGCGTTGCGATGTACTCGGGTGTTGTGCCACAGCATCCCCCCACGACGCTGACGCCGTACTCCTCGACGAATGTCGAGAGATGCTTGGCTACCTCTTTTGCACCGAGGTCGTAGTGCATCTCTCCGTCGACGACCGATGGAAGGCCTGCATTTGGTATGACCGATATCGGGACGCTCGCGTGGCGCGACAGGAAGCGAATCGGTTCATACATCTCGGTCGGTCCGGTTGCACAATTGATGCCGATCACATCCGTGCCGAGTGCTTCGATCGCGCAGAGTGCTGCACCGATCTCGGTTCCGGGCAGCATGCGGCCGGTCAACTCGATGGTCACCTGTGTCTGGAGCGGTACGTCGCGCCCGGACGATCGCATGGCGCGGCGAGCGCCGTTGATCGCGGCCTTCACCGAGAGGAGGTCGAACTGCGTCTCGATGATGAGCAGATCCACCCCGCCGTCGATGAGTCCCGCGGCTTCGATCTCGTACTGGTCGCGAAGGTCTGCGTATGCGATCTGGCCAAGCGTTGGGAACTTCGTCCCGGGACCGATGGAACCAGCAACAAACCTGCCGCCGTATTCATCTGCCACGCGTCTGGCGATGGCTGCCCCGGCCGCGGCCAACTCGTAGGCCCTTGCATCGAGATCGTATTCGCCGAGCGGCACGCCGAAGGCACCGAATGTGTTTGTCTCGACGACATCAGCTCCGACATCGAGATATGAGCGATGGAGGGACTCGATCACGTCAGGGCGGGTGACATTGAGGATCTCGTTACAGCCCTCGAGATCGGGGCCGCCGAAGTCGTCGGCTGTGAGCCCCTGTGTCTGGAGCCAGGTGCCCGTCGCGCCGTCGAATATGACAACCCGGTCGTTCAGGGTGTCGACGTAGTCTGACATCGCGGCTCCTCTCGTCTCGAAACGCTCACGCGCCTCAAGCGGGCTACCGCTCGTTGACATCTCATCGATCAGGCATTGGCACCGAACAGATCGGTTGCCGCGGCTTCACAGGGCCTGTCCCTCCACCGCTCTGGATGAGCGCTTCGTTCAGGGAGCCTAGCCCGCTAGTGGGAAGGGTCAATCGTCTCGACGTTTCCTGCGCCGACGCATGAAGCCAAAGAACCAGCCCAGGACTGCACCGAGGGTCATCGAGATGATGATCACAAGTGACAATGGAACCGTTCCGTCGAAGAAGAGGAACTCCATCGGGGTCTCATCGAGATTCTGGAGGATGAAGATCACTGCGGTGACGGCGACGATCCCGGTGACGATCAACCCGATCGAGAGTCCGCCTTCCTTGTACTCCAGGTCGCCGGGACGTTCTTCGAATTCGTCTGGCATGACGTACCTCCCACATGGACTCGTAGCGCACGATATCACAAGGAGATCGAGCGGCTCAGCGGTCGGTTCGGTACCACTCCTCGATGTTCCAGGTGTGAGAAGCCTGTGAGGCGTTCATCTTGAAACCACCGATCTCGTCGCCCCATACGGCGCCCATCACGAGGCGTTGTACGATCGGCAGGATCACTGCCTGGTCCGCCAGGATCTCCTCTGCTTCGCGGACGAGCGCGATGATCTCGGTTTCGTCAACCGTCGTGTTCATCTCCTTGACGATCCCTGCGAACCGCTTCGTGTACTCGTCTCTCACGGATGATCCGGGAGTACCCCACCGGTAGAAATTGTCGCCTTTTGGTGGAGGACCTTTCGGATCGAAGACGTCGTGAATGGCGATGAGTCCGAGTAGCCCGTGCGACCCGACCCAGGCCCACTGCCCGATGTCCCACGTTGCGTCATCGAGCATCTCTCCGAAGAACACTGACGAATCCCTGAGCTCTAGCTCGAAGGGGATGCCTGCTGCCTCCATCATTTCTGCGTACAGCTTGGCGAGTCGGGGCCGCATCTCGGCGTTGGAT
>JAZFUH010000266.1:0-8184 GCA_036447125.1 Acidimicrobiia bacterium
ATCACACCGATGTGCTGTGGCAACGCTTCACGATCAAGTGTCGCGAGTAGTCGCTTCTCGTAGACCCGATACAGCGGCTTCTTCAGACTTCTGGGTACTGCCACCGATACTCCTTGCTGACATCGGTCGTACCGAGCCTAGAGGCATTTGATCGAAAGTCCCGATGACGCGTTCACGGGGAGTTACCAGAATCGTGCTACATGACAGACCGGGTAGTCTCACCAGGATGGAACTACCCCGTTGGACGCTCGGGAAGATGCAGAATCCCATTCGGGGGTTCTTGCATGGTGGTGCCGCGGTCGCCGCTGTGGGAGGCACCGTCTTCCTCGGGTGGGTTGCACCGAGCTGGGGGATCCGCATCGGAGCCATCGTCTTCGGTCTTGCAATGGTTGCGCTCTACACGACGAGTTCGCTCTACCACGCGATTCCGTGGCGCGAGGTGTGGAAGAAGAGGATGCAGCGGCTCGACCACTCGATGATCCTCGTGCTCATCGCAGGTACGTACACCCCGGTCGCCATAGCAACTCTCGACGGGTGGGTTCAGTGGGCTGTGCTCGGTATCGCTTGGGGGCTCGTGGCCCTCGGAGCCGCACAACACACTTTCTTCCCCAAGGAGAAGCAGACGTTCTCGATGATCCTTGCCATCTCGATGGGGTGGCTCGGCGTAGCCATTGCGTGGAAGTTCGCCCAGGTACTCGGATGGGCGGGTTCAGGGCTCGCGGTCGCCGGTGGCCTGGTCTACTCGGTCGGAATGCTGCTGCTCATCACGAATCGGCCACGCCTGTGGCCAAGGGTGTTCTCCTATCACGAGGTGTTCCACATCATGGTCGTGACCGCAAGCGTCATCCACTTCGTGATGATCTGGCGATACGTGCTCCCCCAGGGGGCCTGATCTCTGTGAGCCGCTAGTCCTGTCCGGTACCGTTCGGGTTGTCGATGTCGATTCAGGGGCGCCGGTCGCAGGGACGCAGGACGAACGCACAGTCCGGGCTGCGTTGAGGACGACGACACACCGAGCGTGTTGCTGGCGACAGAACACCGCAGAGGTTGCCGAACGGGGTCCTACGGCTGTGCGCTTCCGGGCAGTGCGGGTCCGGGGACCCGGATGAGGAGCAGTCTTCCTTCTTCGTAGCCACCGTTGTGGAATCCATATCTCTCGCCCTTGTCGATGTGGAGCACGTCGCCCCGCCTCAGCCTGAGAACCTCTCCCTCGACTTCGAACTCGATGTCCCCGACGAGACAGACGTACATACGGTGGTCCTTCTCTGAAACCCTCGGTGTGCGGTCCGCGCCGATGGGTACGATCACCTCTGCAAAGGATGCCGCGCTGAAAGCGTCCGGCGTGAGTTCTCGCAGCTCGAAGTCGCCGAACAAGAACGGCGATGCATCTTCGTAACGTCTGAATTCCATGTTCGCATCGTATCTCGTGCCGGGGGTCTGGTGTTTGGCATCTGTTCTTGTCACACCCGCCGAATACATTGTGGGAATGGAACCAATCACACTTGTACACAGCACCAAGACAGCGAATCTCATGGCAATGAGCAATTGCGAACTCGAGAGATGGTTCGATGCATTTGGCTTCACCGTCGAAGTCGTTGCGCGCTGCGGCGATCCGACATGTCCGGACTGCATCACCGTGGAACCGGCTCAGGCCGCCTGATCGAGCTCCCTGATCCCGAACTTGCTCGCCAGAGGAACGTGCCTGGACACGGCACATGAGCTCTCAGTGATCACGGAGAAAGGCCCGAAGATCGTCCATCTGACGCGCCACCGAAGCCAACGATCCACCGCCGTGCGTGACTCTTGATTCCACTGAGACCACAGGGTCGACTGAGGCTATATCGCCGGCTTCGAACCTCGCATCGAATCCGGTGATCTGATCCGGAGTGAGATCTGAGAAGGACTCACCGCGCGCAATGAGCTCGGCTACCAGGCCACCAACCAGATGATGCGCCTCCCTGAAGGGAACATCTCGACGAACAAGGATCTCGGCCAGGTCGAGAGCAGCCACCCAGTCAGATGGACGCGGCGGGTGAAAGTCCGCTGTGGACAGCATGCCACCGAGGGCCTCGAGGGAACCGGAGAGCGTGTCATCAGCGTGGAACACGATTCGTTTGTCCTCCTGGAGATCCCGGTTGTAGGTCATCGGTAGACCCTTTTGAAGTGCGGCAATCGCGGCAAGGTCACCTACGACGGTTGCAGCCTTTCCACGGACAAGCTCCGCGATGTCAGCGTTCTTCTTGTGTGGCATTGCAGACGAACCTGTCGTATATGAATCGGAGAACGTCACCCAACCGAACTCGCTCGTTGACCAGAGCAGAAGCTCCTCCGCCAACCGGGACAGGTGGAGCATCGACTGTGTGGCGCACCACACATACTCCGAAGCAAAGTCCCGCGCACCAACAGCATCCATCGAATTGTCAAAGACCGCCGCCATGCCAAGGATCTCGGCGGAGACTCCGGCATCGAGGGGGAGGGATGACCCGCCCGAGGCACCCGCACCGAGGGGCGAGACATCGATCCGCTTGCCCGCGTCTGAGAACCGTTCGACATCGCGCTTGAGCATCCACGCATAGGCAAGAAAGTGGTGGGCAAGCGGTACAGCTTGGGCCTGCTGGAGGTGCGTGTAACTCGGAACAACGGTATCTCCGACCGATTCAGCCAGGTCGACCAGAACGCGAATGAATCCGGCGAGCTGCGACATGCGATCACGGGCGGAGCGCTTGAGATAGAGACGAAGATCGGGCGCGACCTGATCGTTGCGGGACCGCCCGGTGTGGAGCTTCCCCGCGACCTCACCGATCACTTCACCAAGTCTTCTGTCGACGGCCGAGTGGACATCTTCGTCGGTATCGAGGAATACGAATGTCTCCGCCTCTGCCTCGTCCTTGATGGCACCGAGCGCTTCGAGTATCGACGAAGTCTCATCCGGTTTCAGCAGACCGACACGCCCGAGCATCGTCGCGTGCGCCACAGACCCGTTGATATCGTCGACGAGCATCCTGCGATCAGACGTGTCCACCGTGAAGCGCCAAAGCGACTCGGCGGGGCCCTCCTCGAATCGACCTCCCGACCAGAGCGTCATACGTGTCCCCCCTTCAGGAGGATGGCGGACTGACCTGTCCCCGCGGGTAGACATGTCACGTGGATCTCATTCTCCCTCACCGAGTCTCTTTTCCGCGAACGTTCTGAGCCTGAGGGATTGCAGACGGATGAAGCCCTCTGCATCTGACTGGTTGTACACATCATCTGCCTCGAAGGTGACCGTAGCCTCGTCGTACAGGCCGTGGGTATCAGAGCGGCGACCTTCGACGATCGCCTGGCCCTTGTACAGCTTGAGGCGAGCCTCCCCGGTGACGGGCTTCTGAACATCGTCCATGAAGGATTGCAAGGCCTCACGTTCCGGCGCAAACCAAAAGCCGTTGTACACCATTTCTGCGTAGCGGTTCGAGAGCTCGTCGCGCAGGTGTGCAACTTCACGATCCAGAGTCAGGGACTCAACCGCACGGTGGGCGTGGTAGAGCAAGGTGCCACCCGGCGTCTCGTACACGCCACGGCTCTTCATCCCGACGAATCGGTTCTCAACCATATCGACGCGACCGATCCCATGTCTTCCACCGAGTTCGTTCGCCTTTGTGAGCAGCTCAACGGGTGACATCTCCACACCGTTGATCGAGACAGGGTCACCATGCTCATACCCGACAATGACATACTCAGGCTCATCCGGGGCATCCTCGGGACTCACGGTCATCGTGAACATGTCCGCAGGGGGACTGCTCCATGGATCCTCGAGCACTCCACCCTCATACGAGATGTGGAGAAGGTTCGCATCCATTGAATACGGCATCTTGGGGGTCACCGGGACAGGGATGTCGTGCAACTCGGCATAGGCAACGAGATCTGCACGACCCTTGAGATCCCACTCACGCCACGGAGCGATCACCTTGATATCCGGCTTGAGCGCGTATGCAGATAGCTCGAACCGAACCTGGTCATTTCCCTTCCCCGTCGCACCATGGGCGATCGCGTCCGCACCGGTCTCAATCGCTGCACGCACGAGGCCCTTGGCGATCACCGGGCGTGCCAGGGATGTACCCATGTGGTAGTAACCCTCGTAGAGGGCAGACGCACGAAAGGCCGGGAACACGTACTGCGATACAAACTCCTCAGTGAGGTCCTCACAGATCGCCTGGGACGCGCCGGTGGCGAGCGCCTTCAACCTGGCTTCCTCGGTCTCCTCTCCCTGACCGACATCTGCCGTATATGCCACAACCTCGACGTCGTACTCCTCCATGATCCACCTCAGGATGATGGATGTGTCCAGGCCACCGCTGTATGCCAGCACGACCTTGTTGATGTCTTTCGCCATCGCGTTACTCCGTTCCGGTAAGTCTCCGTGAAACCATGTCTGTGCCTACGTTCTCGTCCGCGACGACAAGAATCGTGTCGTCGCCCGCGATCGTGCCTATGGCGCCACCAAGGTCGGCCGCGTCGATGCGGCTCGCAACGAACTGGGCTGCGCCTGGTGGGACTTTCATGACGATGAGGTTGCCTGATGTGACGAGAATCTCGACGAACTCGTCAACCGCATCGTGCAGCGCCGTCAGGGCCGCATCGGCACCATGGGGGTGATCAGCTATGCGATAGATGAATCCACCGCTGTTCTTCATCCGTTCGGCTCCCACGGCATCAAGATCCCGCGAGATCGTTGCCTGGGTGACATCGAAACCGTGCTCGGCGAGGAGCGCTTGAAGATCGTGTTGGTTGCCGATCTCTCCGGACGCCAGAAGACTCCTGATCTCGCGACGCCTGGCATTCGTGTCTGCCCTCAAGGCCTGGCTTCCTTCGTGATCATCGTGCCGATACCTTCCGGTGTGAAGATCTCGAGGAGAACGGCATGTTGCATCCGCCCATCGAGGATGTGCACCTGGTCGACACCAGCGTCGATTGCATCGATCGCTGATCTCAGTTTCGGGAGCATGCCCGCCGAGACGGATCCACCTTCGATGAGCTCTCCAAGCTCAGGTGTCGTGATCCTCGATATGAGGCTGTCGTGGTCACCGAGGTCGCGGTAGAGGCCATCGACATCGGTGAGGAACACGAGCTTCTGGGCCCGTAGTGCCGAAGCAAGGGCGCCCGCTGCGATGTCGGCGTTCACGTTGTAGGTCTTGCCATCTTTACCCCTTGCTATCGGGGCCACGACCGGGACGTATCCCTGGGCTTGAAGCCCCTCGACGAGACCGGTATCGACGTCCGTGATCCTGCCGACAAAGCCAAGCCTTTCATCCTCGGGTTCGGCAACGAACAGGTTCGCATCGAGTCCGGACACACCCGCGGCAATGGATCCATGGTTGTTCACCAACCGAACGATATCCGGGTTGATCTCACCGACAAGAGTTGCCTGAACAACACGCATGGTGTGTTCATCCGTCACCCTGAGACCCTCGATCCATTGCGGCTCGATGCCTTGCTGACCCATCGCCGCCGAAATGTGGGGACCGCCACCATGCACGATGATCGGCTTGATACCGACGAAGTGGAGCATCGCCACATCATCAGCGAAGGTCCCGCGCAACAGATCATCGACCATTGCAGACCCGCCATACTTGACGACGACCGTCGTGCCCCTGAATCGACGGATGAACGGCAACGCTTCAGAGAAGATCCCAGCCTTCCCCATGGTCGAGGCGATCCTCGGCTTGGCAGGATGCGGGGACGTATGTCCGTTCATGATCGCTCCCCGTTGAAGATGACATAGTCAGGGGTCAGGTCCGTGGTAACGATGTGCGCTGATCCTGGACCATCACCAAGGTCAATCCCAATGGTGAAATCTCCGGTCTCCATCCCTTCGAGCAGTGAAGCCTCGTCGAAGTCGGCCTGTGCGCCCGAGGAGAACACCTCAACTCCCTCGTAGCTGATCGCAATGGCATCCGGATCAATACCGGCATCAGCCGTACCGAGTGCACCGAGAATTCTGCCCCAGTTGACGTCGCCGCCGTAGAAAGAGGAGCGTACGAGCGCAGAGTCGGTAACAAGACGGCCGAAGTAGCGGGCCTGCGAGTCATCAGAAGCTCCAACGACATCGAGGGTGACAACACGCGACGCACCTTCGGCATCCTTGGCCATCTGGAGTGCAAGATCACGACAGAGGTCCTCCAGGGCAGTGGCAAACTCCATTGGATCAGGCGCGACACCGGAGTCACCCGACGCCATGACGATGACCGTGTCGTTGGTGGACTCACAGCCATCGATGTTGAGTGAATTGAACGATGCGTCCACGCCGGCCCCCAGCGCGTCTGCCAGCCCATCAGGCGCAACGATCGCGTCCGTCGTGATGAAGGCGAGCATGGTCGCCATGTTCGGGCGCACCATGCCCGCTCCTTTGCACATGCCCCCGATCATCCAACCGTCGCGCTCGACAACAGACTGTTTCACAACAGAGTCGGTTGTCATGATCGCCGTCGCGCAGAGCGTCCCCGAGTCGGCGGAAGAATCGAGTGTTGAAGCTGCGGCCCGGATGCCGCGCACGACTCGACCCATCGGGAGTTGTGGTCCGATGGTTCCCGTCGAGCAAACGAGGATCTCCTCCGGTTCACAACCGATCTCTGCGGCAAGCGACACTGACATTGCAGCTGCGTTCGCCATGCCCTCTGATCCGGTTGCGGCATTCGCACAGCCAGAGTTCACGACTATTCCTCTCTTGAGGTGACTCTGGCGGAGACTCGCACGGCTCGACCGGACCGGCGCGGCCTCTGCCTGGTTCCGGGTGAACACTGCAGCGGTCACCACCGGCCGGTCTGCGACGATCAGGCCGAGGTCCAGTGCATCCCGTTTGATTCCACATGCCACACCTGCTGCGGAAAACCCTCTTGCGGCGGTGATACTCACGGCATCCACCCATCCGTCGGAAGGCCTGTTGCCTCATCCAAGCCGAACATGAGGTTTGCGTTCTGGACGGCCTGACCTGCTGCGCCTTTCACGAGGTTGTCTATTGCCGAGACGATCACAACCGTCAACGTGCGTTCATCGAGGTGAATCGCCGCAAGAAGATTGTTCGAACCGACAACCCACCGGGTCTCCGGCGAATGGTCGAGACGTCTGACAAAAGGCGCATTCTTGTACGCGTCATCGAACGCGTCGATGAGACCTTCAAGAGTCGTCTCAGGCAGCGGTGTCGCGTATATGGTCGACAGGATGCCGCGCTGCATGGGCACGAGATGCGGCGTGAAAAGGATTGAGGTTCTCGTCGACGCAAAGGAATCGAGAGCGCGTTCCATCTCGGGCCGATGCCTGTGTGAAAGAACGCTGTAAGCCTTGACAGACTCGTCGATCGCTCCGAATTGCAGGGACTCGGAAGCACCTCTCCCTGCGCCCGATACACCCGACATCGAATCAACAACGATGCCTGCGGGATCGATGAGACCCCTCTTCAGCAACGGAGCAAGGGGGATGATCACCGATGTCGGATAGCAACCTGGCGAGGCGACCGTGTCAGTATCTGAGATCATGTCCCCGAAGATCTCAGGAATCCCATACGCCCATCTCCCGAGTTGGTTCGGGTAAGGGTGATCGTGGCCGTATGCCTCGGCGTACCTCTCTCCGGTATCGAGCCTGAAGTCGCTTCCGAGGTCCACGATCTTGGTACCGCTCCCGACAAGCTGCATCGCCGGTTCGCTCGATGCACCATGGGGGAGCGCCATGAACACAAGATCTGCCTCGGCAACCTTTTCGATCTTGAACGCTTCGAGCACCCGCTGTCCTCCTGACAAGTGTGGGTGCACCTTCGAGAGACTGTCACCGGCGCGCCGGTTCGCACCAAGAAATGTCACCTCGAAGTAAGGATGGCCATCGACGAACCTGATGAGTTCGCCCCCGGCATAACCGGAGGCGCCGAGGATGGCTACCGAGTACATCACCAGAGTATACGCATATGCAGGATGAACTGCATACGTTCAAAGAGCGCGGTTCTACATCGCCTTCCAGGCGTCGAGCATGGCGTATGCCTCTTCTTCTGTGTATGGACCATCCTCGATGCGGTGCTCGAGAAGCATGTTCATGATCTCGCCCACCCGGCGCGACGGTTTCAGACCCAGATAGCGCATCACATCGTGTCCATCGATAGGAGGACGAATCTTGTCGAGTTCCTCGCGCTGTGCCAGATCGTCGATTCGAAGCTCCAGCTCA
>JAZFUH010000267.1:0-2620 GCA_036447125.1 Acidimicrobiia bacterium
CCGAGCGCTTCATGGATCGTTGCATCGACGAACCCGGATTTCGATCCGCAGTCGAATCGTTCGCCGGCTGTCCGAACTGCATGGAAGGGTAGTTCACCGATGGAGGCCAACAGCGCGTCCGTCAGCTGGATCTCCCCGCCGATCCCGGACTCCATCGACTGGAGTGTCTTCATGATCGATGGATCGAGGATGTACCTCCCTATGGCGGCAAGATTCGACGGCGCCGTTCCCTGAGCAGGTTTCTCGACGATGTCTGTCACCTCGATCGCGTTGTCTCTCGTGACCCCGGGCGAGATGATCCCGTATTGAGTTGTCTCTTCGTCAGCCACCTCGTCGACAAGGATGACATTCCCACCCAGGGTGGCATGCACCTCGAGCATTGTCGTGAGATCCGAGGTGTTCCCCAAGATCAACTCGTCGGCAAGCAACACAGCGAAGGGCTGATCACCGATCGTGTTGCGAGCACACCACACAGCGTGCCCGAGACCGAGTGGATCGATCTGACGCACATACATCACCTGGCCGGGTGTATGTCGCAGCTTTGCGAGTGACTCTGCAATCGCTGATTTCCCTTCTGCATTCAGTGCCGCCTCGAGTTCGAAATTCACATCGAAATAGTCCTCGAGCGCGCTGTTGCCTCTACCCGTCACGAACACGAAATTCTCGATGTCGGCAGCGAGTGCCTCGTCGACGGCGTATTGGATCAGCGGGCGGTCGACGATCGGCAACAGGACCTTCGGCATTGCTTTCGTTGCCGGAAGGAACCTCGTTCCGAAACCCGCAACAGGGAACACAGCAGTCCTGACGGTGCTCATCGAGATGTGATCACCTTGGCGATTCGTTCAGCGTGACCTCTTGCTTTCACGCTGTAGAAGGCCTGTTCGACCCTGCCGGATTCGTCGATGAGGAACGTTGAGCGGATGATGCCCATGTACTCCCTGCCGTAGTTCTTCTTGAGGCCATATGCGCCGAAGGCTGTGGCGATCGTGTGATCCGGATCAGACAGCAAATCGAAGGGCAGGTTGTACTCGTCCTTGAACCTGGCGAGCTTCTCCGGCTCATCCGGTGAGACCCCGAGGATCTCGTAGCCGTTGCTTGTGAAGAATTCATGTCGGTCCCTGAAGTCGCAGGACTCAGTCGTACAGCCCGGCGTGAATGCTCTCGGATAGAAGTAGACAGCGATCTTCTTTCCGGTGAAGTCCTCCGCAGATCGAATTGTGCCGCTCTGATCAGGTGCTGAGAACGAAGGTGCCTTGTCTCCGGGTTCGAGTGCCATGTTCTCCTCTATCGCGTTTGTTCAGCGTAACGCCGCTCAGACCGTGAACCGTGACGTTCTAGATCTCCGCCCGCAACCGAAGCTGCCCGCAGGCTGCGTCTATGTCCTTTCCGCGGGTGTCTCTCAGCGTGACGTTCGCTCCCTCGCGCTTGAGCGTCCCGATGAACCTTCGTATGTGGTCATGTGTGGGCGGTAGGTCGTTGCTCAGTGGTGTCGGATTGAGAGGGATGATATTGACATGTGCGTGGATCTGTCTCGCTACCCGCGCCAGTCCGATGGCCTCTTCATCTGAGTCGTTCTCACCTGCTATCAGGGTCCACTCGAGTGAGACTCTGCGGCCCTTGGTTTCGTAGTAATCCTTTGCAGCCTCGATCACGGCAGCGATTGGATATCGATCATTGATCGGTACGAGCTTTGACCGTTCCGATGGGATCGTTGAATGCAGGCTGACTGCGAGGTTGACAGGCCAGGGCTCTTCGATGAGTTTGCGCATACCTGGCACGAAACCAACGGTTGACACGGTGATGGATCGAGCGGAAATGCCCATGATTTCGATCATTCTCCGGATCGACTCGATGGTGTTCCCGTAGTTGGCGAGAGGTTCCCCCATTCCCATGAAGACGACATTGGTCACTCTCTCGGGGCTGCGGGGGAGTGGTGTATCAGCGAGGTAGGCGTTTGCGTATGCGACCTGGGCGACGATTTCGCCAGCATCGAGATGTCGATCGAATCCGAATTGCCCCGTCGCACAGAAGGTGCAGCCCATTGCACAGCCGACCTGGGACGAGATGCAGAGCGTTGTGCGCGTGGCATATCCCATGAGCACGGCTTCGATCGGAGACCCGTCTCTGCACCGGAACAGCCACTTCTTCGTTAAGCCATTGTCCGCGGATTGCTCGACATCGAGGGAGAACGGCCAGTGTTCGGATCCGATCGTGTTGCGCATCGATAGGGGGAGGTTGGTCATTGCGCTGGCCGACAGCACCGGATGGGTATAGAGCCACTCCGTGAGTTGATCTGTCCGATATCGAGGCTCGTCGGGGAACAGCTCACCGAGATGTTCAGGCTCGGTCAGGTACAGCACCGCTATCCCATTGCTTGAGCGGACTTCACCCAGCCTTGTGCGACTGCAGAGGACGTACCGGCGATCTCGGCGATTTCTGAGGCCATGCGACCACCGAGATCTGAGAAGCTATGGACGCCCGCTTCGGCCAGGCGATTCCTGTACACAGGTCCAACACCCTTTATCCGGGTGAGATCGTCTGCGCCACCACCGGTCCTGAACTTGGGTGGTGGTTCATCGTGGATCTCAGGAGGGGGGAGCATCCGGTCGCGGAGTGCCCA
>JAZFUH010000268.1:0-2934 GCA_036447125.1 Acidimicrobiia bacterium
CGCTGCGGGCGACCACTTCCTGAAAGCCCAGGGTCGGACCACAGCCATCCCTGAGGCCGACCGGATCCGCATGGCGGTCGTGTCGCTCGGACTCGACGAGATCGCTGAATTCGACCCCGCCACGAAGATCGTCGAGTACCGATATCGCGGAGTATCCGATGGCCTGATCACAGAGACCATCGCTGGATTCACCGATGTGCTCTCGCGGGACTCCGCTGCTCCTGGAGGCGGTTCCGTCGCTGCACTCACAGGAGCGCTCTCGGCCGCGCTCTCTTCGATGGTGGCGTCCTTGACGTTCGCAAAACAGGGTATGGAGGAATCCAAACAGAACATGGAGTCGACAGGGCGCGATGCGCAGTCGTTGAAGGACTGGTTCCTCACTGCCGTCGACAGGGACACCGATGCGTTCAACAGTGTCCTCTCAGCGATTCGCCTGCCCCGCAATACCGAAGCGGATCGTGCCACTCGCAAGACAGCCATGGCCACAGCGAACCTCGAAGCAACCCTCGTCCCCCTCGAGGTGCTCGAGCGGAGCATCGAAGCGCTGGAACTGGCGCTCGTCACGGCCTGCGATGGGAACCCGAACTCGGTCACAGACGCAGGCGTTGCCGGAGCATGTGCGATCGCAGCAGCTGAGGGAGCGTCGCTCAACGTGCGCATCAACCTGGACGGTCTCGATGGCGACACGTCCGAGATCATCGCCCGTCACGATCGAGCGCTGGCGCGGGCACGCGATCTCGGAGAGCATGTTGCTGAGGCGGTCGAGGCCCATCTCACAAGCTCTGTCGCGGATTAGGCGCGAGACATCACGCTGTTCGGTCGCGGCGGTTGCTTTGAGGTACTTCGCGAGCATCGCTCCTCGCATTCCATGCGCGTCTGCTTCGACGAAGTCAGCCTCCCCGGGAAGACCCTCAGTAGTTGCAGAGGAAACTCTCCGGCCCACGGCTCCGATACGTTTCGATGAACTGCTCGATCTCAGGGTCAGCGCCGTCGTAAGCCTTGAGGCGAGTCCATGCGGTCACGACGACAGGATCTGTCAGCTCGGGGTTGGGAGACAAGATGACGCGGTCATCGAACCGGCTCACTATCGCTTCAAGACCCGAAATCTCATCAACGGCCAGCGAAGGCAGATACCAGATCACAACCGCCCCGTGTTCAAGAGAGTGAACGGCAAGTTCTGCGGGCATCTGTTGGGTGAAGATGCCACACCGTGGCGAACTCGCTGCGTGTGTGCCACTCGTCGGTGTGGGAGTCCCATACAAGACGGCCTGTCCGGAAACGGTGTGAGAACGACCCTCGTAATCGGGTTTGGAGACCCCGGGGAGCTCGGCAAGAGTGGCCTTCTGGACGATGAGAAACCCGGCCGTGCCGAGCAAGACGACTCCTACGAGCACATAAAGACCGATCCTCGTCCGACGCTTTCGCACGGCGAGTTTCTTGGCACTGGCCTCTGCGATCTTGCGCTCTTCGCGCCGTGCCCGCTTCTCAGCCTGTTTCAACGTGTCAACCGGCTTTTTCGCTGTTGGCTTCTTCCTGGACACAACGTTCCCTCCCGCACACACCGGCACCCCACGGTGCTTGGGGGAACAACGATCGCACGGCGAACCCTATTCCACTGCCGGGACGCGTCTCAACTTCTCTGTCGCTCAGGGCACACCCAACACTCGCACGGGTTGTGAGCCGAAAGGCGCTTGACCTTCAAGTAGGTCGAAGCAGTAGGTTGGAGAAATCAGACAGGGTGATCGGGAGGTCAGCGTGGACAAGTCAGCACTCCGGGCCAGATCTCGCTTCAGATTCGGGGTGACCGTCATGGGGATGACTGTCGCCGGAGTCGCCGGTTATCTCGGCTTTATCGCTTTCGTGGAGTCCGACCGAGAGATCAGCGCAGGTGTCATGGTCCTGGCAGGGGCCACAGGCTTCGCAGCCTTCTTCTCACCTTGCTCATTCCCCCTCCTTCTGACGTTCCTCGCACGGAAGTCCACAGAGACGAGAGGCGCAGCCATCCTGAGCGCGGTTCGAATAGGAGCCGGTGCCGTCGCCTTCTTCGGACTCTTGGCAGCCGTGTTCGCGTTGGGCGGCACCGCGCTCGGAAGCGTGATCGGATTCGACACCACTTCGGGGCGCATCTTCCGACTGGCGGTGGGCGTTCTGCTCATCGTATTCGGACTTCGCCAGGCCAGGCTATTGCGCATTCAGATGCGGTGGCTCGATCACGTTGCAGGCACCGCAGGTCGAGCTTTCGATCCCTCCGGCCAATCGAGCCAGGCGCGAAGTGACGTCGTATACGGTTTCGGGTATCTACTCGCAGGATTCGGTTGAACAGGACCACTGCTTGCCGGTCTGGCAGCCCAAACTCTCACCGTCGGCACGACACAGACCGTGTTGGCGTTCGCGACCGCGGCAGCCGTCTTCGTCACCCTTATCGTCACTGCGTCCGTGGCAGTGTCGTTCATGAACGCTGATGCTCTCAGGCCCGTTCGCACGACCGGACCGACGGTGAAGAGGTGGAGCGGGTACGTGTTGATCGCGGTCGGGTTCTGGTTCATCCTGCTTGCTGCTGTATCCGGCCCGGTCCTTCTGCCTTGACCCTGGACCCGGTCGAAGGTTTAGGCTTGGGTCGGACCACGCGAGGAGACCGACATGCGCATCGGCGAGGTTGCTGGGCTATCAGGATTCGAGACCTCCGCGATCCGATTCTATGAAGCAGACGGCGTTGTTCCTGCCCCCGAAAGAACCGATGCCGGGTACAGGGACTACAGCACCAAGGATGTGGAACTGCTCAGGTTCGTGCGGCGGCTCCGGTCACTCGAACTCCCTCTTGACGATGTCAGGGAGATCGTCGCCCTGCGTACCGCAGGTCAAGCTCCGTGTGGCACGGTTCGCTCAGCGCTTGCCCGTGAAGCCGGCGCCATCGACCAACGCATCGAGGATCTG
>JAZFUH010000269.1:0-3267 GCA_036447125.1 Acidimicrobiia bacterium
ATCTCATCTTCGGTCGGGGTGATCCCGAAGTCTGAGGTAGCAGCCTGAGAGATCGCCTGCCACTGGATCACGACAGACAGATAGCGCGTGAAATCTGATGCCGCGCTGTCTTCGTCGGTCACGGGCACGAGCTTCTCAACCTCTGAACGCGGGATATCTGCGCCATTGACGGACGCGACCACCTCATCGCTGCCGCTGCACGCGGTAGCGACAATCGAGAGCCCAACCAGAACCGCGAGGAGTCGTTTCATACACAACCTTTCATGGAGCGGGAGGCTACGCATCCACGCACCGTACAGACCTCGCAGCCGCCAACAATGCTGAGCAGAGGGTTGCGCGGGTAGACGTCGGGTTCTCCCAGCACGGGGAACAGAGGGCCCGTGTCCGGGGCACTCCTAGGCTGCTGGCTCAACCGGAGCAGGCGTGACAAGCGAGCCAAGCAGCGAAGCACCACACGTGGACATCGATCTTACCGCGCTCGGCGCGATCGAGAAGCGCCTGCTCTGGCTCTCGACCCGCATGATCGACCATGCAAACAAGCGGGGCGACACCGAGATCAAGGTCGGAGGTCACCAGGCCTCATGCGCCTCCATGGCCACGATCATGACCGCTCTGTGGTTCGCCCACATCGGGGGTGAGGACAAAGTCGCAGTCAAACCCCACGCTTCGCCGCTGTACCACTCCATCAAATACCTCACCGGTGAACTGGACCGCAGCTACCTCACCACGCTTCGCCAGCGCGGGGGACTCCAGGCATATCCTTCGCGCACGAAGGACCCGGACGTAGCCGACTTCTCCACCGGCTCGGTGGGTCTCGGCGCCGTCGCACCCCTCTTCTCCGCTGCTACTCGCAGATACGTCGATGACCACTTCGGGACCCGTCCATCCGCAAGGTTCGTCGCCATCGCCGGTGATGCAGAGCTCGATGAGGGAAACGTTTGGGAGGCCATTGCGGACCCTTCTCTCCAAAGCCTCGGCAACGTGATGCTGATCATCGATCTGAACCGGCAGAGCCTCGATCGCATCATCCCCGGTATCCAGGCCAGGCGGCTGATGAGTTTCTTTCGAGATGCAGGGTGGCACGTTGTCGAAGCAAAATACGGCAACAAGCTGCTCGACGCGTTCGGTCAACCCGGCGGTGAGCCGATTCGTGGCCACATCGACCGGATGTCGAACGAGGAGTATCAGAGCCTGTTCGCCTTTGCGGGCTCGGAACTTCGGTCCCGATTCCTTGCCAACGCGGATTCCGAGGTTGGTGACGCGATCTCGCGTATTCCCGACGACGAGCTCGCATCGGTGGTGCAGGATCTCGGTGGTCACGACCTCAAGGTGCTCATCAACGCATACCGCGAATGTGATGCAGTAACCGACAGACCGAGCGTCGTATTCGCGTACACAATCAAGGGCTGGGGATTGCCGATCGTTGGTGATCCAATGAATCACTCCACGCTCATGAGCACTGCACAGATGGATGATCTGCGCTCCGAGGTCGGGTTGACCAAAGAGACCGAATGGGACCGGTTCGATCCGGCGACCCCCGAAGGGTTGATCTGTGCCGACGTTGGCGCGGCAGTCAACAACGAGCCGACACCGCCAAGGCCACGCCTCGATGTCCCGGTCGAGTCCGGGGTGATGCACAAGCCCACAGTGTCGACACAGGAAGCGTTTGGGAGGATCATCGTTGCTCTCGGGCGAGATGAAGCACTCGCCGACCGAATCGTCACAGTTTCACCCGACGTTTCCGTCTCCACAAGCCTCGGTGGCTGGATCAACGCCCACGGCGTATATGCGGCGACCGAACGCCACGACTACTTCGAGCAGGACAGGATCCTGAAATGGAAGCCGGGACCTCGCGGCAGACACATCGAACTCGGTATCTCAGAGATGAACCTGTTCCTCCTCCTTGGTCAGCTCGGCCTCTCCCACGAACACCACGGAGAGATGCTCATACCCATCGGCACCGTGTACGACCCGTTCGTGCTACGCGGGCTCGACGCGCTGATCTATTCGCTGTACAACGGATCGAGGTTCATCGTTGCAGGTACACCCGCAGGGATAACGCTCGCACCCGAAGGCGGTGCGCATCAGTCAACGATCACACCGTCCGTTGGACTGGAACTGCCCGGCATCACACAGGCCGAACCAACGTATGCGCTTGCTCTGGATTGGATTCTGAGCGACGGAATCAGCCGGATCTCCGACCCGGAGGCGGGGAGCCTGTATCTGCGGATGTCGACCAGGCCGATAGACCAGGCTCCATTCGACGAGGCATCAGAGCGAACAGGATCCGGCCGGCTGCGTCACGACGTTCTCGCCGGGGGGTACAGACTACGCGAGCCCGACCAGGGCGAGCCACTCATTCTCGCTGCATCCGGCCCGGTCATGCCCGAGGTCCTCGCCGCGGCTGATCTGCTTGCTGACGAAGGTGTCGCGGTCACCGTTTTGGACATCACGAGTCTCAACCTCCTGTATCACGGCTGGCAGCGTGAACTGACCGAAGCAACGCGAACCTCAACGATCCCCTCAGGGACCGGACACATCGAAACGCTGATACGTCCGGATGAACGTTCCGCACCCATCGTGACCATCCACGATGCAGCTTCTCACTCGATGGCGTGGCTCGGATCTGTCTACGGACAGAGAGCGGTACCCATAGGCGTCGACCGCTTCGGGGAATCAGGCACGATTCACGAGCTATACGAGTCATTCGGGTTCCTGGCTCACCAGGTCGCGACGGCAGGTCTCGTTGCCCTCAACCTGAAATAGCCAACGGGTCAAACGCGAAGTTCGATCCCGTGTGCCAACACGATCTCCCTGAAGCGATCGGGGGAACAATCGACCGCTTCGTGCCTCACCACGATCTGAGTCAACCGACGATCCAACCGAACATGGATCACTCCCGCAAGCCCCCCGATCTCTTCGACAGTCTCGGTCACACAGGTACTGCAATCACACCCAGGACACGTGAAGTCAACGACTTCGATTCTTGTTTCTGATCGTGACATGAATCACATCTCGGCTGTTGGGGAACCGGGATCAGATGATATCAGTACATCGTGCGCCAATGCATGGAGCGCCGGCGTCGGTTATGGTGACTGCGGAATGAGGATCGTACGGCTGGGTCTACTGCTGGGTATCTTCACGCTCGTGGTCACAGCGTGCGGCGGCGGCGCGGATGACGTCACGGAGACAACATCGACCGTCACGCCGGCTCTTGGTGCAACGAGCACATCGCCTTCGACCTCCCTTCCGCCCACCACGTCGACG
>JAZFUH010000270.1:0-4771 GCA_036447125.1 Acidimicrobiia bacterium
CTCACAGGCCGCGCAGATGAGCGCCACAGCAATTGCCGTGAAAATGAAAGTATTCCTCGGACCTGCCAAGACCGTTCCTTTCGGATTGCCGAGGTGGTGGCTCCAGGGAGCCACCACCTCGGATGTTCCACAGATCGGTGCGGAGCTACCCGGTCGGTAGCGCCAGGATGGTGGCGCTCATGGTCGGGTCATGTTCATCGCAGTGCAGGATGTAATAGCCTGCCTGGGAGGCGGTGAACTTGAACTCGTACTCGCGGCCACGGTTCATCACGACTTCGGAGGCCGCCTCGGAGCCATCGGGGGCCTCGAGCCAGACCGTGTGTTCGTCGCCGTTGATGATGAATGTGCGCAGCGTGACGCTGTCGCCCTGGGCAACCGTTAGTGCACCCGGGCTGAACATGTACGTCGACACCTGCCACTTGGCTGGGTTGTCTGCGTCGTACTCGCCTGGTGGCTTGAATCGATATCCGTCGGAAAGTCCGGCCGGGTCGACGCTCGGAGCATCGATACCGTCCGTTGCCCCTTTGATCTCGATGACGCTGATGTCGAACATCACGTCTGTTGCATCGAGGTCTATGCCCCCGCCAGAGCTGCAGGCAGCCAGCACCGAGCTCGCCAGGATGAGTATCACTCCAGAGATGAGTAGCTGTCGCTTCATTGTCACTCCTTATGCTTGGGTGCCAGAAACGGCCCCGACACCTCATTGCTTAACCCTCGGAGAGCCGTCTTTGGCACCTTCCCCTGAGAGGGTCTGATCGCCGACGGGCCTCCGCGCAGAGTCGGCGCATGGGTAAGGGTTAGGCCTCTCCCGCGGCTGGCTCTACTGGTTCTCGATCGTATGGGGATGGGGAGTTTCCGTCTACGGTCGCGGGTCTGAATCCCGTCAGACCAAGGTCTGAGCAACGAGGCGGTGACTCGTCAGTCGGCGTCGTCGAGCCGCTCTCTTCTTCTGCTCAGTCCAAGCGCAAGTACGCCGCCCGCGAGCAACGTCACAAGACTTGCAGCGCCGATTGCGACGAACCGCGTTCTCAGGCGCGACACAGGCTGAAGAAGTTCGGCTTCGCTGGCTCCCATTGCCACACCCCACGGCGCGGTTCGCAAAGGCACGTAGGCCATGATATGCCACGCCGACTGATCGAGGCTCGTCGCGTCCGCATCGTGCTCGACACGCTTGACGATCGGCACGCGATCTCGTGCAACCGCTTCGTAGAGCTCTGGATGATCCCCCGCCTGGAGCACGTGGCTTGGGCTGGTTGAGGCCAGGACCAGGCCACGTTCATCAACGAGATCGGCGTGACCCGTCGAACCCAGAATTCTTGCGGGCTCAACGAGATCTGTCACAAGTGGCTCTGTGAGATCGAGCAAGCCGACGAGAGTGCCACGCCTTGAGCCTTCGTTGTCGTATACAGGCACGCTCAGGGCGACCTCGACATGGCCTGACGTTGGAGAGAGAAACGGCATCGACACACTTCGAACGTCGATGCCCACACCACTCTTGATCTGATCGGCATTGGCGCCAAGGTGTGTAGAGCTCGCAGGTTCTGCGAAGACGACGGTTCCATGCTCGTCGAACCACACGACACCACTGCTCAACGTTGCCAACCGGCCGTACACCGTGCGCAGGGACCTGAGCAGCGGGCCTGCATCCAGGTCAGTCTCATCACCAAGAGAAGCGGCTAGCAATTCCAGCTCGAAGAACTGTTCGATGAGAAGACGATCCGCCTGAACGGCTGCCATCGCGGAAGCCGTCATCAGACTTGATTCGGCCGTGGACTGCACATCTCGAAGGGCGGAGACCGCGGCAAGAATCGGCAACGTGGTCGCTACAGCAACGGTCACGGCGAGAATGATCAGCTCAGGGCGTCGTGACCGTCTGCCTGTCACAAGACCGCGTTGGTCAGTCATGGTGACGGCACCTGACCAAGGTGCAGAAGCGAGACGTTGCGCTCGATGATGCGGCGAGTGCAGGGACACAGCAGTTCTGCGTTTTCGAATCCGGTTGCCCCCATCATGCCGCCTGTGTCGATGACATCACAGCCGTGGTGCGCTCCAAAGAGATGACCGAGTTCGTGAGCGAGAACGACGATGTCCTTGTCACTTTCTCCCGGATGATGCCTCACGACGGCATATCGTCCGCCGACGTCCGCAGCGCCATCATTGTTGGTCGTGGATCGTGCCGTGAGCACGATCGCGATGTCAGCGTCACCGATAGGCAACATTGCCTTTGCCGAGTCAAGGATCTCCTGTGGGGACTCGGCTTCGGGAGGGGGATTCCACGTCTTGACAGACACGGGCGTGATGCTCACGCCCGTCCCGCGCAGCAGGCCTGCAGCCTGAACCACCAAGGAACGCACTCGGGTTCCATTCGTATCGAGTTCTTGCCAGGCATCATCGGTGAACACTGCGGCGCGCAGTGATGTTTGGACAGGGACGCCTTCGGGTGTGGGAGCGAGCTGGCGTCCACACTCAAGAGTATGGATCGCGTCGGTCTCCCACAAGCCCAGGGCATCGAAACCACGCGAGATACCAACGGCTGCGACCAACCAGATCGTACCGAGGGCCAGAACAGAGAGCGCGATGGCGCGCCCGATATCCCTGAATTCAGCCAAATATGTACCCTTTCGCCCTTCTTGTGGAGCGAGCATACGTCACAGCACGCCTCGGCGCTCTCACAAGGTGCTGGATCGCTGGAGGGATGCATCGTTGAACACGATGACGAAATCCATGTGTCCGTTGCTGCCTGAGGTGTTCCGCGTGTGGATTCCTGGTTCTCGCGGAATATTTCTCCGTATCGCGTGGTTGTAGAGGAGAGCGCGTCAGTCTGGAGAATGCATGACCAAACGAAGCATGCTGCTGGTTGGCCTCGTCGCGGGTGCGGTGTTCCTTGCAGCCTGCTCGAGTTCATCCGGTGACGAATCGCCGACGACGGTCGGTGCACCTGCGGGAGGCGATAGTGCCGTATCGATCGAGAACTTCGCTTTCGGCCCGGGGGACATCACCGTTTCCGTTGGTGACACGATCACGTGGACCAATGACGAGGCAAGTGTCGGCCACACCACCACATCAGATGACGGCATATGGAACTCTGCCCTTCTGAAGCCTGGCGAAACCTTCGAGCAGACATTCACTGAGGCCGGAACGTTCACGTACTTCTGTTCGATCCACCCGTCGATGAAGGCCAGCATCACGGTCGAGGGTTAGGCCTGCCTACTCGACGGATGTGGTATAGACCAGTTTCACCACGCCGTTGCTGTAAACCTGTGATTCGACCAGGGTCAGAGGTCCCTCGCAGGGTTCGGTGAACAGAGGTACACCCCGGCCGAGCGCGACCGGCATCAGATAGAGTTCCAGGGTGTCGATGACTCCGGATTGAAGCGCTGCGGTAACGACCTTGCCGCCACCGACCACCCACACCCGCTTGTCGGTCACGCGGGAGTAGGTGCGGATCGCGTCTCCGGTTCGCTCTGATGAGAATTCAACGGTCGCGCCGTCGGCAATCGATAGGTCTCTGCATGTCAGTACGAGGGCGGGAATCTCCCCGTATGGCCAGCCGAATCCGACTACCTGTTCGTAGGTGGTCGAGCCCATGACGAGTGCTCCGACGCCATCGATGAAATCGTGGAACTTGAACTCCTCCGAGCCGAAGTCATCGAGGAAGGTGACGGCACCATCGGATTCAGCGATGAAGCCATCGAGGGAGACCGCCAGGTAGGCAACGACGTCTGAAGCCATACCTACCAGTACCGGTACTTCGTCGGTGTGATCACGACGGGGACGCAGTATCGCTCCGCAAACCACTCTGGTGTCCAGCCGTGGTCGTCCATCACCGGCCCGTACTTCGCCAAATATTCGGGATTGTTGACACAAGATGGTGTGTCGTTATCAATGGATGCGGTGCCCTCGATGACGACGATGTCGCCGCCCAGCCCGTCTCCGTCGAGATTCAGTGAAATCCGTGGGCGGTCAGCAATGTTGCGAGCTCGCTCCGACTCGAGGCTGTAGACGAGAATGCTGTCTGCGCTCCACAAGAACCAGATGGGTGAAGTCTTGGGTGTACCGTCTGCAGCGATGGTCGTGAGCCAGCCGATTCGGTCATTCTTCAGACGTTCGATGACCTCTGCGCCTCTCGGATCGTTCGGGTCGATGGTGGGGATGCCGCTGCGTGGGTTGCTCATGTCAACATCGTACCCGGGCGTCCTATCGAGGAATGACGGGTAGCGTTCTTGCCATGGGATGGATGACCTCAACGATCGCGATCGCCATTCTCTTGGCGGCGTGTTCGGCCGCACCTGCCGATACGACGACAGTGTCGGTCCCGCCCCAGATCGTCGACTTCGAGGTGCAGCAGGTCCAGGTAGGCGATCGGGTCTTGGTTCTGGCCATCGCCGACAGCCCCGGGTTGCGGTCCCAGGGTCTCCAAGGAGTGGCCGATCTCGAAGATCTCGACGGCATGCTCTTCTTTTGGCGCCACGACGGCGACTCGTTCTGGATGAAGGACACGCTCATCCCACTCGACATCGTGTGGTTCAACGAAGATGGGACGTACAAGGAGAGGGCATCGATGGTGCCATGCACCGAGGATCCCTGTCCAACATATGCACCTGACGATCACGACTTTCGCTTCGCGATTGAGGCGACCCCCGGCACCCTCTCGTGGATCACCGAGTCCACCGTCATCACCTACTCCGACTGACCCCCACGACTCTGGCGTCCATACGCGCCAAATACAGCCGGATTGGACGCAAGACGTGTGAGCGCGAGCAAGGGGGGT
>JAZFUH010000271.1:0-3363 GCA_036447125.1 Acidimicrobiia bacterium
TCACGTTGCTCGGTATCGGCATGGTTGCGGTACCGCTCGTCAGCGGTGTCGTGGGAGTCATCCAACGCCGGGCATCTGCCAAGATGGGCGAGGGGATCATCTATGACCTCCGCCGGGAGCTGTTCGGCCATCTCCAGCAGATGTCGCTCGCGTTCTTCACGAATACCAAGACCGGTGAGCTGATGTCCCGGCTCAACTCTGACGTGATCGGCGCACAACAAGCTGTCACATCGACATTCGTGTCCCTTGTCGCCAACATCTTCACTGTCGTTGCGACGCTCATCATCATGTCGAGGCTTGAGTGGCGTCTGACGCTGTTGGCCGTGTCGATCCTGCCGCTTTTCATCTTCGCGTCTCGCCGTGTCGGTAAGCGACTGCGAGAAATTCGTCGACGGCAGATGGCTGCCAACGCCGAGATGAACTCCGTCATGCAAGAGACCCTCTCAGTATCTGGCGCGCTTCTCGTCAAGCTGTTCGGACGTTCAGACTTCGAGCATGACCGCTTTGCCGTACATGCATCCCAAGTGCGAGATCTTGGTGTAAGCCAGGCGACCATAGGTCGTTGGTTCTTCATGGCACTCGGCCTTGTTGCCGCGCTCGGTACAGCTGCAACGTTCTGGCTTGGTGCCGTGTTCGTCATCAACGGAACACTGACTATCGGGACGATCGTTGCCCTCAGCGCGTACCTCGGCTCGTTGTACGGACCGATGTCAGCCCTTGCGAACGCGAGGGTCGAATTCACCACGTCTCTGGTGTCCTTCGAGCGTGTCTTCGAACTGCTCGACATGCCAATCGATATCAAGGAGGCAGAGAGCCCGGTTGAGGTGGATCACATTGCGGGTCGGGTCGAATTCGATGATGTTTGGTTCAGCTATGAAGCAGGGATGTCATCGGGTCTCGAGTCGGTTGCTCGGTTCGGATGGGGAGAGTCCGGCAGGGCCGACGGAGATGAGAAGCATGGACCAGGAGGCTGGATCCTCCAAGGTGTGTCCTTCACCGTGGAGCCGGGAGAGATGGTCGCGCTCGTCGGGCCATCGGGCGCTGGCAAGACGACGTCAACGTATCTGGTGCCAAGGCTTTACGACGCTTCGCGGGGGCGCGTCCTGATCGACGGCATCGATGTGAAGCAACTCCCGATGTCGACGCTCTCCCATGCAGTTGGTGTGGTCACCCAGGAAACCTATCTGTTCCATGACACGATCGAGGCGAACCTCAGATACGCCAAGCCCGATGCGAGCCGGGATGAGCTCAGGGCGGCAACCGAGGCTGCGAACATCGCCGAGTTCATCGACTCGCTGCCGGAGGGCATGGGTGCTCGCGTTGGCGAACGTGGCTACCGACTCTCCGGAGGAGAGAAGCAGAGGATGGCGATCGCCAGAGTCATTCTCAAGAACCCGTCCATTCTGATTCTTGACGAAGCAACATCGCACCTCGATGCACACTCAGAGGCACTCGTGCAGCAGGCCCTTGAACGCATCATGGAGAATCGCACTTCGCTGGTGATCGCTCATCGGCTTTCTACGGTCCTCAACGCGGACAAGATCATCGTGATCGACAATGGGCAGGTGCAAGAAGTGGGAACCCATGCAGAGCTGCTCGAGCAGGCCGGGCTCTACGCGATGCTCTTTGAGACGCAGTTCCGAGATGCCCCGGCATCGCGATGATGCAACGATTCCCGATATACGCCCCGATATACGTGTTGTCCCTTGCTGTGGCTCTCAGCGCGTGTGCAGTACCAGCGCTGACGGTTCCCGAGTACGCCTCGGCGATCCAAGAGGCAACCGACGCGTACATCGCGGAATCCCAGACGCTGTCCGTGACGTTTCACAGGACGGTCGAGGACGAGGTCACGAGGATCGTGGAGGATGGATCCGATGATGCCCTCGGGGAGGCGACGGACATCACGAAACGCGAGATGGTGCTCTTTCTAGCCCTGCTTGGGGATGCAATGGGAAAGTACATCGAACGTCTTTCGGAGATTCGGCCGCCAGGCGAAGTCGAAGGAGAGCATTCCGATTACTTGGATGCCGTCGAATCGGTGCGCGGAGCCATGCCATCCACGCGCGCATCGGTTTCTCTGGCCCCGGACCTGGATGGGATCGAGGTGGCACTCGCCGGATCGGCCTTCCAGGATGGTCAACTCAGGCTGACAAGCGTCTGCCAATCCCTCGAGGAGTCGGTCAGGGCTGAAGGTGAGGGAATCGACCTCGGCTGCACGCGGGTGGCGACAGACGACGGGTGACGGATGAGAGACGACAGAGCGCTGGTGGGCGCACGGTGTTGTGGCCTACGCAGGAACGGATGGTTCCGCAGAGGGTTGGTAGGACAACGGGTCGGCGTCCTCATCTGAAGCCTTGCGTGACTGGGGGACGACAAGGACGGGTCGTCCTGACTCGATCATCACTCTGGCTGAAACGCTCTCCCAGGCGTCACGATCGAAGATCGGCTTGGTCGCGCCGAGTATGACGACATCGGCGTCGAGTTCGTCTGCGGCCTTTGAGATCGCTGTGGCAGGGTCAGCGCCCTCAAGCACCCGAACATCGCATGGGATGCGTGCGCCCTCGAGTGCCTGGCGTACGGGGTCTGTGATGCGGTTCCCGCGCTCGCTCAGATAGGAGGCAACGACGGATTCCGATGACTCTCTGTGTGTCGAATCATGGAGCGGGTGCCAGTCGTCTGCGTCGAGATCCTCAAGAAATGACCGGGGTACCTCGACGACCGTCGTTATGGTCACCGACCCTGTTCCGCCGATGAGGTGTCTGGCGAATTCAACGACAGGCTCAGGCGAGAGAGCTCCGGCGGTTGCAACGAGTACGTGCATTGCTGTGAGCTTAGGTCGAATTCAGTGTTCATGTTCGATGGGTGAAGGCAACGGGTTGAGAGTTGTGGATCCAATGAACTTCCAGGGACAGGCGGAACAGAAGGAATCTCAGGTCCTTCGGAGTCCTTGAATCCAAGGATCTTCGCATTGCTCCATACCGTGAACGCTTCAGAATCACGTACGTCCCGGTTGTGTTCCATCGCCGGACCGAGTCGAAACGAGGGGGAATCGCAAAAGGCCTGATGTCAGACTGATGGGGATCGCGGCCGCCAACCAGCTCCGCGATCTGGACGATGCGAGTTCGAACACCATGTGCGCCGCTTCATCGCAGCAACTTCTTCCCTGTTGGTGTGACGCACATGGATCCGTGGGTCCGCTGTATCAGTTCGGTTCTTCGAGGGGGGTGAACGCCCTGAGCTCCGTGAGCAGCGCGTGGATCTCTTCGATCTCGGAGGCATGTTCCTCCTCGAGCATGCGGTTGATCGTCGCGCTGTACGCACCGGGGTCTGAGAACCCTTTCGTCAGATGCTTCTCTGCGTAGC
>JAZFUH010000272.1:0-5543 GCA_036447125.1 Acidimicrobiia bacterium
TGACCCAGCACTGGGGGTCGGACATCACCGGAGCGCCGAGCGCTTCTGCGACGACGTTCACAGCCGCCGGAAAACCCTCTCGCTGTCGGCCGCTCGCCACGATGAGCACGTTCCTGCCGATGAGCGGGTCGAACGCGGCCCCTCTCCGTGCGCCGGCGTCATCGGGAGCAATCCATCCCTGTGGCTCCCCCGGTAAGGGAAGCAGGTCGGGGAGGAGGGGCTCGTCAAGAGCGACGTTTGCGTGTACGGGGCCGGAGGGGAGGGCAGCAGCCATGTTCGCGATCGTGCGCCCCAGCTCCCGTCCGGAGGGATCGGTCGTGTTGAGGTCGATGAACCACTTCACGTGGGACCCATACAGGTTGATCTGGTTCATCGTCTGGGGTGCCCCTGTGCCTCTGAGCCGTGCGGGCCGATCCGCGCTCAGGACGATGAGTGGCGATCCGGCTTGGTCCGACTCCACGACTGCGGGGAAGTAGTGGGTCGGTGCAGAGCCCGATGTGCAGACGACGGCGGCGGGCCTACCCGTTGCCTTTCCGTAGCCGAGTGCAGCAAAACCTGCCGAGCGCTCATCACGAATCGAGATGTCACGCACCCTCGGATCGGCTGCGAAGGCGAGGGTGAGGGGGATGCTGCGCGATCCTGGCGAGATGAACGCGACATCGACACCTGCGTCCGCTAGACCTGCTACGAGATCTGCGCAGAAGCGTGCGGTTTCGTCTGCTGTGGTCACCGGCGGAAAGCCTACCGTCGTGTGCGCGACGGGGAGGGCTCAGAACAGAATCGCAAGAGACAGCAGCAACGCCACGAAGAGCTGGAGTTGAGCAGTTCCCTTCAGCACCCCGATGAGGGGTGGGCCCTGTGTCTCTGTGTAGATCGTCCTGATCAGCGGCATGCTCAACGGCGCAACGATGAGAGCGATGAGCGCGATCGGCGGGAACCAGCCAACGAGGGATCCGAACGCGATCACCGCGAAGCTGACGATGAGTGATCCTGCGTACAGCCGACGAGCCCACGTCCGACCCACCACGACGGCGAGCGTTCTCTTCCCCGCATCTGTGTCCGTATCGATGTCCCTAATGTTGTTGGCTTCGAGGACCGCACCGGCCAGGAGACCCATGACGATGCCACCGGCCCACGCCTCGATGGGTACCGGTCCACCGAAGACGAATCGTGTGCCGACAGTGGCAACCAGGCCGAAGAACACGAACACGAATAGCTCGCCGAGGCCGTAGTAGCCATACGGCACCGGCCCGTTCGTATAGCCAAGAGCTGCAGCGATCGAGATGACGCCGATCACGAGTATCGGCCAGCCTGCGTACGAGATGAGGTAGATGCCAGCGAGGCCTGCGAACCCGAATGCGACTGCCACGCCGCGCCTCATGTCTCTTGGGGTGATCACACCGGATGCGACTGCCCGCTGCGGCCCGATACGAGCCCGGGTATCTGCACCTCTCTGGGCGTCAGCGAGATCGTTTGCGTAGTTGACCCCGATCTGGATGGCCATGACTGCGACCAGGACCACGCCGAAGGGGAGTAGCGCGAAGACGTGGTCGCTCCAGGCACTGGCACTTCCGATGAGTACAGGGGCGATGCCTGCAGGCAGCGTCGCAGGGCGCGCAGCCATGATCCAGGGATTCGTTGGCACTAGAACTGCCAGGGGAACGCGGAGTAGTCCGGATCGCGCTTCTCGAGGAAGGCATCCCTGCCCTCCTGTGCTTCATCGGTGCCGTACGCAAGACGGGTCGCCTCACCAGCGAACAACTGCTGGCCAACCAGCCCGTCGTCTGGCAGGTTGAATGCGAACTTCAACATTTTCTGTGCTGTTGGGCTCTTCGAGGTGATCTCTGCTGCCCACTCGAGGGCAGTGGATTCAAGGTCGGCGTGGGAAACAACGGCGTTGGCCATCCCCATGTCGAAGGCCTCCTGTGCCGAGTAGTCACGACCGAGGAAGAAGATCTCGCGCGCACGTTTCTGGCCGACTTGTCTTGCGAGCAACGCAGATCCGTAGCCGCCGTCGAAGCTCGCAACATCCGAGTCCGTCTGTTTGAAGACGGCGTGTTCGCGAGATGCGATCGTGAGATCGCACACGACATGGAGGCTGTGACCACCTCCGACCGCCCACCCGGGCACGACTGCTATGACGACCTTTGGCATGAATCGGATGAGGCGCTGAACTTCCAGAATGTGGAGTCTGCCGAGCCTGGCGGGGTCAATCCCTTCTGAGCCCTCGTATTTGTAGCCGTCCCTGCCCCTGATCCTCTGGTCACCCCCTGAGCAGAAGGCCCAACCTCCATCCTTTGGGGAGGGTCCGTTGCCTGTGAGCAGCACACATCCGACGTCTGATGTCATCCTCGCGTGGTCGAGTACGCGGTATAGCTCGTCAACGGTGTGTGGTCTGAACGCGTTTCTCACCTCGGGACGGTTGAACGCAACGCGGACGGCGCCGACGTCGACTGCCCTGTGGTATGTGATATCGGTCAGGTCGAAGCCTGCAACGGGCTCCCACGCCGATGAATCGAAGATGTCAGAAACCACGGTTCCTCCACTGCGTGGCGCCGAATGGGCGTCTCGATGGCGCCGGGCGATACTGTAGCGACCAATGGCGGCCGAGACCCCTTACGACTGGCTTGTGGATGTCGCGTACAGCGATCCCGATCGTGTGTGTCTTGTCGCTCATGACGGATCTCTGACATACAGTGACGTGCTCGAGCGCGTCCGTGAACGTGCGTCCGTGCTTTCGGGCCGTATCGGATCTGATCGGATCGCCCCCGTCCCGGTGGCAGTCGATGTCGAATCGATCGTCGATCTGCTTGCAACCCAGTTTGCGGGCGGCGTGCCTCTCCCGTTCGTCGGCAAGTCGCCAGAGGTGACCTTGACCCATGCGACAGGTGCAGCGATCTGCGTTGCGACTTCGGGCAGTGGCGGCACACCGAAGATCGTGCCACTGACGTACGAGAACATCGTGTCGTCCGTCCGCGCATCAAGGGAGCGCCTCGGCAACGACAGCCGGGACCGCTGGCTCCTGTGTCTGCCACTCAGCCACGTCGGCGGGTTGTCGATCGTGTGGCGCAGTCTTGAAGCCGGCGGGGTTATCGCGGTTGCGCCATTTGACCCCACCGGAGAGACGATCGAGGTTCTGAAACCGACGATCGCATCCATGGTTCCGACGATGGTTCATCGGCTGCTCGAGAACAATCCGTCTGCCATCGCTTCGGTCGGGACGGTGCTCGTCGGGGGTGCCGCGCTGGCACCGAGCATCTGGAGTCGTGCTTCTTCCTCGGGCGTTCGTCTCGTCCCGACCTACGGCATGACTGAGGCAGGCTCCCAGGTCGCAACTCTCTCCACAAGCGACGAGAGGCAAGAACCCGGATTGGTTGGCAGAGCACTCACCGGGTTCACCGTGACGATCGTCGACGCAGTCGGCGCCGAAGTTGCGGCAGGAAAGACGGGGAGGATCGCGGCGGAAGGATCCGCGATGTTCACCGGCTATCTCGGCCATCGACCGGCCCCAAAGCCGTTCATCACCGGCGATCTCGGGCGGATCACAGCCGAGGGCGATCTCTATGTCGAAGGGAGACACGACGACATCGTCGTCACCGGTGGTGAGAACGTCTCAACGGGTCATGTCGCAGAGGTCATCGGTTCTATCGAGGGCGTGCGCGACGTATGTGTCGTTTCACTCGAGGACCAGGAGTGGGGATCGATAATCGCCGCAATGGTGGTCTCGGACCGGCGGATCGATTCGCTCAAAACGATGGTTGAGGCTTCGCTGCCGCGCCGGGAGCGACCGAAACGGTGGTTGGCGACCGATGAGATTCCAAAGCTCTCAACCGACAAGCACGATGTTCTTGCGGTGAGAGCAGCATTTGAGGAGGAGTCGTGAACTCCTGCTGTCTTTGAACCCCCCAACCGTCAGCCCTGGAATGCCGGTCCTATCACCACGGTCACGGGCAGGTGCCCGGCACCGATGTCCGGGCCTGTGGACAGCTCGAGCGGGGTGATCTCATCTGTCATGAGCACCACGTCGATCGGGATTCCGATCCAGCCTCCGAGAAGCGGGATCTCGGACACGGGCCAGGTCGATAGATAGCCGGACCCCTCAGTGGCATCCCTTACACCGGTGGTGTCACGCAGCACTGCCATGCCGTGTGTCCATCGTGTTGCGCCGAGGTCCCCTATCACCGCTACAGGATGCGAAGCCGAGTTGACCGCAGCAGACACAGCTTCGAGGCGCGCAGCGAGCCGGTGTGCATCTTTGGAGTTCGATGCCAGATCGCCCCATGTGGTGACCACGTCAATGGTCTCTCCATTCGCTCCGACAGTGATGCGATACACCGGTTCGGCAAGTCCTTCGGTGTAGGTGACCTCGACGGGCCAAGCCTTGGTTCCAAGGGCAATGATGCCAGGTACATCGGGTCGATCAGGAGACACCAGGATCGAGTACGGCGAACCATCGGCGACAAGAGGCTTGAGACGATCCGCGGTTGTGCCGGCAACGAGGATCAGGTCGGCGTCGCTCTCGAACAGCCAACGCATCAGAACAATTGAGTCGTCGACGCCCGGATAGATGTCTGCATGGACAACTCGAACGCCGTCCTCTCCGGTTGCCGCTGGTTGGGTGCCAAACCACAGGGGCACGATGAGCCAGGCATTCACCAGCGCCGCTGCAAGGAAGACGATCGACGCGATGCCCCTCGCGACGAGGGTGTAGAGGATTGCCGCGCCGATCAGTCCCCAGAACAGGTGCCATCTGAAGTTCGCGGCGAAGTCGAAGAACCACCATGTCTCTCCGAAGAAAGCCGCGACAGTGAGGGCAACGGCGATACCACCGCCGATGAAGAGGATGATGATCAGCGCCGTGCGTAGACCCGCAAGCACCCCCGTCTCGTTGTAACTGATCACGATCCGAAAGCGTACATGAATCCGTCGCGAGTTCCTACGTATATGTTGCCGTTCCACACGGCCGGTGTTGACTCGATGCACGACCCGATCGTGCTGACCTGCTGGGTCCACAGCTCGCGTGGCGCAAGGGGATCGGTGATGTCATAAGCTCTGATACCGGAATCTCCCGTGAAGCAGTTGACAGCGATGACGAGCGTGTCGTCCACGATCGCAGGGGATGACCAGGCATTGACACCGATGCTGTCGGTCCAGACGATCATTCCCGTATCAGTATCGATTGCAAGAAGGTCGCCACTGTCGGTCGGTACGAATATCAGTCCGTCAGGGTGAAGGGCGGGAGTCGCCCAGGCTCCCGTGTCCTGGCCTCTCGCCGCTGGGATGTCGACGCTCCACACGATCGGGGAGATGCTCGTGAGGGGGTCGCCGACTTCCACCGAGGTGTCAAGTTTGACCAGTTGTCCGACTTCTCTGACCCGGCGTGCCGCGGTGTTGTTCGTCTTCTCGTGATCTGCGTGTGCCACGACGTAGACGAATCCATCCTTGTCGATCGTGATGGTCGAGTCGATGTCGTCTCCCATCCACCAGTCGAAGAAGACCTCGGCGTTTCCGTTCTCGATGTCCGTGAGATCAACGCCGACAAC
>JAZFUH010000273.1:0-8299 GCA_036447125.1 Acidimicrobiia bacterium
TCAGGGCGCGACGTCGCCCATGTCAAGGAGATGCTCATACCCCAGGCGTGGGAGAACGTCATTGATCTCGATCCCCATCTCAAGGCCTTCTACGAGTATCACGCCTTCCTGACCGAGCCGTGGGACGGCCCCGCAGCGATCGCAGCCTCCGACGGTCGAACGCTTGTTGCAGGCCTGGATCGCAACGGCCTGCGTCCGGCGCGATGGACGATCACGCCCGACACCGTGCTCGTGGCGTCTGAAGCAGGGATCGCTCCGGAGGTCGAAGTCCTTGCAGTCGATACCGGCCAGCTCGGCCCCGGTGAGATTCTTGAGGTCGATCTGGAGACCGGCGCGATCGAGTTCTCAGATGACGTCAAGTCCAGGCTTGCAGCGCACAGGCCGTATGCAGACTGGATCACAACACAGACTGCCTACGTCCATGACCCATTCGACGATCTTCAGGACGATAGGTTCGATGCCGACGCACTCGCAAGGGTCTTCGGGTACACCGCTGAGGAACGCAGGTTGTTGCTCCAACAGATGACCGAGGGGAGGGAGCCGATCCTCTCGATGGGCCACGACACCGGACTCGCTGCGTTGTCCCAGCTCCCACAGCGGATGACCCGCTACTTCCACCAGGCATTCGCGCAGGTCACGAATCCCCCGATGGACCCGATCCGTGAGAAGCTCGTCATGTCGCTGCGCACATATGTCGGACGGCACGGGTCTCTGCTCGAGGAGACTCCCCAGCAGGCCCACATGATGCAGCTCACCTCTCCCATCCTGTCTGATGCCGACCTCGAGGATCTCCGGTCCTCGAGCGACCCGCTCTTCGAGTCCACCTGGTTCGACATCCTCTTCGACCCCCGGGGCGGTGTCGATGGCATGGTGTCTGCTGTCAAGGACATATGTGCAGAGGCTGAGTCTGCGGTTCGGAGCGGTTCGACGATCATCATGTTGTCAGATCGGGCCACGGACCCACAGGGTGCCCCGATTCCGATTGCGCTGGCAGTGGGAGCGGTCCACCACCACTTGATCGACGTCGGCCTCCGGCTCCATGCGTCGATCATCGCTGTGTCCGGTGAACCTCGCGATGCCCATGATCTTGCCTGTCTCATCGGGTTCGGTGCCGCGGCGGTGAACCCCTATCTTGCAATCGAGCAGGTGAGAGCGATGGCTGTCGCCGGTGAGGTTCCCCTTGGTGCAGTTGAGGCACAGGAGAACTATCGGATCAGTCTCGAGCATGGCCTTCTCAAGATCATGTCGAAGATGGGAATCTGCACGGTCAAGTCGTACCGCTCGTCCGAGTTGTTCGAGGCGATCGGCCTCGATGAAGAGGTGTGCGAACTTGCGTTCCGATACACCCAGCGACGCATCGGTGGAATTGGGTTCGACAAGATCGTCAAGGATGTCATCGAGCGCCACCGCAGGTACGTGGACGGCGGCCAGGAGATTGAAGGGTTCTACAAGCACAGGAGGGGCGGTGTTCCCCACATCGCTGCCCCAAGGGCGGTGCTGGCCCTCCAGAAGGCTGTTCGGTCGGGCGACCAGGAATCGTTCGACAAGTACCTGGACCTCGTGGAGGCGGCGCGGCCGGTCATGGAGCTCAGGGATCTCCTGACTGTCGAGAACATCGGTGATCCCCTACCCATCGATGAGGTGGAACCGGTCGAACGCATCATGCGTCGCTTCGTCACCGCTGCGATGTCGATGGGTGCGTTGTCCAAGGAGGCACACGAGACCCTTGCCGAGGCGATGAACCATATCGGTGGTCTCTCCAACTCGGGCGAGGGCGGTGAGGACAGCAGTCGCTTCGGCACGAAACTCAACTCGCGGATCAAGCAGATCGCCAGCGGTCGCTTTGGTGTCACACCCGGGTATCTGGCCTCGGCCGAGGAGTTCCAGATCAAGATGGCCCAGGGTTCGAAGCCGGGGGAGGGCGGGCAACTTCCCGGACACAAGGTGACGCCCGAGATCGCCGAACTCAGGCACACGGAGCCGGGCGTGACACTGATCTCGCCTCCTCCTCACCATGACATCTACTCCATCGAAGACCTTGCTCAGCTCATATACGACCTCAAGACATTCAAGCCCCTTGCAAGGGTCTCGGTGAAACTCGTATCAGGGCCCGGCGTCGGGACGATCGCCGTCGGTGTGGCGAAGGCATCTGCAGACGCGATCACGATCTCCGGAAACGCGGGGGGGACGGGGGCATCTCCGATCGTGTCGATGAAACACGCAGGGTCACCCTGGGAGATAGGACTCGCCGAGGCCCACCAGGCGCTTGTCGCAAATGGGCTCCGATCAGCCGTCATCGTCGAGACGGATGGTGGGTTGCGCACGGGCAAGGATGTTGTCATCGGGGCGCTCCTCGGCGCCGACCGGTTCGGTTTCGGAACCCTGCCCCTGCTCGCACTTGGGTGCAAAATGGTCCGCCAGTGTCATGAGAACACCTGCCCGGTCGGTATAACGACCCAGCGCGAGGATCTGAGAGCCAAGTACACGGGATCAGTTGAACAGGTGATTCAGCTCTTCACGCTGATAGCCCAGGACGTGCGGAGAATCCTCGCGTCGATGGGAGCAAGGACCATGGACGAGATCGTCGGCAGGGCGGACCTCTTGTCGGCGTCCGATGACGGCGTCGGACGTGACCTGTTGACCCTTCTCGTTCGTGCCGACTTCGGACAAGATCGCAGCTTCAGACGCGTTGCACGTTCACCGCTCGGTGAACAACTCGCTGAGGTTGGGCGCTCCGTCCTTCGCGGCGAAGGGCCTCTGTCGGTTGCCTTCCCCATCGAGAACACGGACAGGTCGGTCGGTACAAGGCTCTCGGGAGAGATCGCTGAGATCAACGGGGATGAGGGACTCGAAGACGGGCAGCTCCACATCAGGCTGTCGGGAACGGCGGGTCAGTCCCTCGGAGCGTTCCTTGTCAGGGGGATCGACATAGATCTCGATGGGGTCGGAAACGACTACGTCGGCAAGGGCCTGGGAGGTGGCTCGATCGCTATCCGCCCGTTCACAGAGTCGACAACCGTCCCCCACGGCGCCGGCAACGCGTGTCTCTACGGCGCCACGAGCGGGGCACTCTTCGTGGCAGGAACCGTAGGTCAGCGGTTCGCCGTTCGAAACTCGGGCGCACAAGCGGTTGTGGAGGGAACCTCCGATCATCCATGTGAGTACATGACGGGAGGGAGCGTCGCGATCCTTGGTCCCGCAGGCAGGAACATTGCTGCGGGTATGACCGGTGGCGTCCTCTTCCTTCTCGACGAGGACACATCGGTCAAGGCCCATATCTCTGACTCTGCGCCGTCGCCGAAGCGTCTTGGTGACGACGACGCCTCAGAATTGAAAGCGATGATCGAGGCTCATGTCGCTCGCACGGACTCGGCACGGGGCACTGCCCTGCTCGCCGACTGGCAGAGTGCAGTGAGAGCTTTCTGGGTCTTGAGACCGTCGGCGGAGCCGACAGTGGCTGACGGTTCGCAGTTGACGGTTCGCAGTTCACAGTCCATCCTCGGATAACTGAAAACTGTACGCCGCAAACTGTAGACCGCTCGGGAACACGCCTGCGTTTCCGAGCGTTGTACCCGTATGAGTTGCGACTCGTCCCGGGTGGCCGGTCTTCCCCCACTCCCACTCGCAGCCATTCGGGCGAGTCGCACCATGTATGTGATACAATTCCACTAGCCGCGTAGTGGAATTGTCTGTGAGGAGCCCAACATGACCACAGTCGACATCGATCTCGGGTCATATCAACTCGGTTGGTCTGACGAAGAGGATCCTGTGTTCAAACCTGAGAAGGGTCTCGACGAGGAACTCATCCGCACCATGTCAGAGATGAAGGATGAGCCCGAGTGGATGCTCAACTTCAGACTCAAGGCCTACAAGCGCTTCCTCGCAAAGCCAACTCCCACTTGGGGCGGGGGTGGCCGTCTCGAAACGATCGACTACGACGACATCTACTACTACATCAAGCCCACAGACGGTACGGTGAATGACTGGGACATGGTGCCGGACTCCATCAAGGAGACCTACGAGAAGCTCGGCATCCCCGAGGCTGAGCGCAAATACCTCGCTGGTGTGACGGCGCAGTACGACTCAGAGGTTGTCTACCACCGCAACCGCGAGGATCTCGAAGAGCTCGGTGTGCTGTTCTGCGACATGGACACAGCCGTACGTGACTATCCCGAACTTGTTCAGGAGTATTTCGGCACGATCATCCCGTCGAACGACAACAAGTTCGCTGCACTGAACTCGGCCGTGTGGTCGGGTGGCTCTTTCATATACGTCCCGCCGGGCGTTCATGTTGATGAACCGCTTCAGGCGTACTTCCGCATCAATGCCGAGTCGATGGGGCAGTTCGAACGGACCCTGATCATCGTGGATGAAGGTGCGTTCTGCCACTACGTCGAGGGTTGCTCCGCTCCGGTGTACACGAACGATTCTCTCCACGCTGCAGTGGTCGAGGTGATCATCAAGGAGGGTGGTCGTTGTCGGTACACGACCATCCAGAACTGGTCGACCAACGTGCTCAATCTCGTGACCAAGCGCGCAGCGGCATACAAGAACGCAACGATGGAGTGGGTCGACGGCAACCTCGGTTCAGGCCTGACCATGAAGTACCCCGCAGTCTGGCTGATGGGGGAGGGCGCTCACGGAGAGGTGCTCTCCATTGCATTCGCCAACACGGATCAGATTCTCGATGCTGGCGCAAAGATGGTGCATGTGGCACCGAACACGACTTCTCTCATCACGTCGAAGTCGATCAGCAAGGGCGGTGGCCGCGCCACGTACCGCGGTCTCGTGCGCGTCGAGGAAGGCGCTGAGGGATCCAAGGCGTTCGTGCGTTGTGACGCCCTGCTTCTTGACGAGGATTCCCGGTCCGACACCTACCCGTCGATGGAGGTTGAGGAATCCAACATCGACATCGGTCACGAGGCAACGGTCTCAAAGGTCGGTGAGGATCAGCTCTTCTACCTCAGGAGCAGAGGGCTCTCAGAGGAACAGGCAACGGCCATGGTGGTTGCCGGGTTCATCGAGCCGATCGTCAAGGAACTCCCCATGGAGTACGCCGTTGAGATGAACAGGCTCATCGAGCTCCAGATGGAAGGCTCCATCGGCTGAGCCGAGAAGGTTCGATACCGGTAGCCTCGCTCCCAATGAGGATTCGGATAGCTGAGTGCACGGTTCGATATGAGGGACGTCTTGACGCATACCTCCCCTGGGCGACACGCCTCATCATGGTCAAGGCCGACGGGTGCGTTGCGGTCCACGCAGACGGTGGTGCGTACAAGCCCTTGAACTGGATGAATTCGCCCAACACCCTCACCGAGGACGGGGACACCTGGACGGTCGTGAACCCGAAGGGCGAGAAGCTCATCATCGAGTTCGGAGAGGTGCATTTCGAGACTTCGAGAGAGCTCGGCGATGATCCAGGACTCGTCAAGGACGGTGTTGAACTTGAGTTGCAGCGTCTGCTTGCCGAGACGCCTGACGTGGTCGAGCAGGGTCTCACTCTCATCCGGAGGGAGTATCCGACGCCGATCGGGCCGGTTGACCTTCTCTGCAGGGATGCCGGCGGCATGGCTGTCGCCGTGGAGATCAAACGGCGGGGAGAGATCGACGGCGTGGAGCAGCTGACGAGATACCTCGAGTTCCTCAATCGCGACACACGCCTGGCTCCGGTGCGTGGGATCTTTGTGGCCCAGGAGATCAAACCCCAGGCCAAGCTGCTTGCCGTGGACCGAGGAATTGCCTGTGTCGAGGTGGACTACGACGGGCTAAGAGGAGCAGACTCAGACCTGCTCAGGCTGTTCTGACGAACAGATTCCAGACCTCTGGCAGCTGTCATCTGTCATCTGGCATCTGACTACAAGAGACTCTGCAGGTCGTACATCGCTGAGGGATGTCTCAGCTTGCTCAACGCCCGGGTCTCTATCTGGCGGACACGTTCTCGAGTGATACCGAGGTGGATTCCTACATCTGAAAGCGTGCGTGGGAGTTGTGCGTCAAGGCCGTAACGGAGCACGAGCACCGTCTGTTCCCGGTTGTCCAGTGTTCCGAGTGCTCGGATGAGTTCATCTCTGCGGGCGGCCTCGGCAACAGGCGCGAACGGGTCCTCGGCGTCGTCATCTTCGACAAAGTCACTCAGTTCGGCGTCGCCGTCGTCGCCGACAGGTCGGTCCAGACTCACAGTGTCACTCGGTGCGTTCAGTGCCACGATGATCTTCACCTCATCGAGACCGCTCACTTCGGAGATCTCAGCGATCGTCGGTGTGCGTCGCAGGTTCTCCCTGAGCGACAGTTCAGACTCCTGGACGGTGCGCACGATGTCGACCATGTGCACGGGGAGTCTGATGGTTCTCCCGTGGTTGCCGAGACCGCGAGTGATGGCTTGGCGAATCCACCACGTCGCATATGTCGAGAACTTGAATCCTTTGCGCCAGTCGAACTTTTCGACGGCCCGAATCAGTCCGAGGTTGCCCTCCTGGATCAGGTCGAGAAGATCAAGGCCGCGTCCCGTATACCGCTTGGCTATGGAGATCACGAGGCGGAGATTGCAACGGATGAACTGCTGTTTGGCGTGGTCAGCCTGTCGAATGTACCGATCGAGGACTACGCGGTCCTCGGTGTCGATGTGTGTGTCGCTCGCAAGCCTCTGTTCGGCCTTCTGGCCACGTTCGATGACGCGGGCAAGCCTCACCTCATCCTCTGCATCGAGCAGATCGTGGGTCGATACCGATTCCAGGTACAGACCAATCGCATCGGCGACCGTAGCTTCCCTTGCAATGCCTGCCATACAACCCCCCGTCGTTGGCTTGCGCAACCCTTGTCAGCGCTCTGGAAGTTATCACCACACGGGCAGTTCGGCAAGAGGCTTGTACGCTTTGTTCGAACGTCCCGATCTCGACACGGAACCCATGAAACATCTCGCGCTCACCGCTATTCCACTGACCGCGCTCGTGCTCTCAGCTTGTACCGGGAGCCTTGGTGTGCAGCCCGGCGATGCGGTGGTGCCGCCTCACATGGGTGATCCGGTGATCGAAGTGGTTGTGCTTGCCGCAGACGATCTCGGGGTTCTTGGAGCCACCCTCATCGCAGACGGTGTAACTGTGCCCGCCACAGCCGGAGGATCACGGACGGTCATATGGAGGAAGGTGCCGATCGAGCTCGAGGCAGTGGCGGAAGGTTTCCAACCGTTCACTTTCACGGTCTCTCGTTTCCCCGAGGCGGGACGTATCGAGTTCAGGCTCGAACCTGTGGTTCTTCGAGGTCGAGTGACCTCAGATACGGGTCGTCCGTTGCCCGGTGTGAAAGTCTCCCTTGGTGGGAACTCGGACGAGACCGACAACGAGGGCCGATACTCGATCGAACGAGCGACGGCGGGAACGATCATGCTTGACAGGCCGGCTTGGATGCATGGCGAATATGCCTGGGACGGCGTTGTCGATCAGTACGACATGGCGATGTCCCCCAGGATCATTCGGGCCATCCGTATCGCAGCCTCCGATCTCTTGGATGAAAGTCGCTGGGAGGCCCTTCTCTCCCTTGCTGATGCGACGGGTGTCAACGGGCTCGTCATCGATCTCAAGACCGAGGACGGGACCGTTGTGTTTCCCACAGAGGTGGCTACAGCGAATTCGATAGGCGCCGTGAGCAGTTTCTTCGAGCTGGCCGATGTGATCGGCGCAGCTGAGGAACACGGTCTCTATCTCATCGGCCGCGTGGGTGTGTTCCAGGATGATTTCCTTGCGGTTGCCGAGCCGGATCATGCGGTGCTAAAAGAGGATGGCTCGCTCTGGCGATCGCGCAACGGATTCGCCTGGCTCGATCCTTCGGATCCTGCGTCGTTCGAGTACTCGATCGCCATTGCGGAAGAGGCGTGCAGAAAAGGGTTCGACGAGATCCAGTTCGACTATGTGTCCTATCCGTTCGGTGGAGATGTCTCAACGGCGGTGTTCGACGGTGAGTACAACCAGGAGGTACGTGTTGCGTCGATCAACGCGTTTCTCACCCGTGCCTACTCGGTTCTTCGCACCATCGGGTGCACCGTGTCGTCAACCCTGCTTGGAATCGTCCTGGAGTCGAGCCTCGATGAAGGTGTCGGGCAGCGACCCGGACCGATGTCGCGGATTGTTGACGTTCTTGCACCGACGCTGTACTCGACGAACTACGGGGCCGGCTGGAAGAACTTCGAGAACCCGGATGACCATGCTGTTGAAATCGTTGACGCCGCTCTGAGGGGCGGCAGGGGAAAACTCGACGGATACGGCTATCTCAGACCGTGGCTTCAATCATGGGCGATCTCGAAGGC
>JAZFUH010000274.1:0-2905 GCA_036447125.1 Acidimicrobiia bacterium
GGTCTCGAACCGCCTCGGATGAAGGTGCCATACAGGGCGGCACGTATCGGTGGGAGTGCCGTCGAGAAGATCTGGGATCTGCGGGGAACAGAAGATGAACCGCCAATGACGAGTTTTCTCGCGGAACAACTCGGCACCGCACACTGGTTCGACCAGCGCGAGACCCGCAGAGCGCTCGAGTGGACTCCTGCCGTGAGTCTCGCGGAAGGGTTCAGGCGGCTTCACGACTGGTTCGCGACACCAGAAGGGGACCGCCCCATCGGCTCATGAGCGGACACCAACGGAGGTGTATACGATTCGTGTACGATGTGATATGTTGGCGTCATGAGTGTTCCTGTCACCGCAAGGCTTGATGAGTCTGTCGTTGAGGCTCTCGACCGCGCGGTGGACGCGGGTCTTGCTCCAAACAGGGGAGCGGTGATCGCCCGTGCTGTCGGTGACTGGCTCAATCGGTACGGCGAGCAGGCGATTGTCGAGTCGTATCGGCGTCGATACGTTGAACCTGACCCGGCACATGAGGATCTCATCGCTGACCTTGCCGTTTTTTCCGTCGCTGCATGCCTCGCCGACACCGCGCGTTGATCTCAAGAGGGGAGATCTGGGATGCTGACATTCCCGGCGTCGGCAAGCATCCGGTCGTGGTCATCACGAGGGACTCCGCAGTCTCCCTGGTGACATCGGTGGTGTGCGTGCTGATCACGAGCTCGGTTCACGGACATGTTGCGGAGGTCGAAGTGGGTAGGGAGGAGGGACTCAACAGAGTGAGTTCTGTCAACTGTGACAATATTTTCACTCTTCCGAAGACAGTTCTCACTCGGCGACGGGGAAGGCTGGGTCCGAGCAAATCCGTCGAACTGGACCGGGCGTTGATGGTGGCTCTGGGGCTTGCTTGACCCGACTGGTGTGGACACCGGCGCCAAGGACCCGGTCCTTCCTTGGAACCGGCAGCCGTGCATCTGCACGCCCTCGGACGAAAACGTCACGCTGATGATGATTGCTCGGTATCATGTCTGACATGAAGAGACCCCTCACGAGCGCTGCGATGTGTTGTTGCTGTTGTGCAAACGCCGCGCGCGGAGGTTCATAGCAGTCATCCCCAACTAGCAATACAACCACCATCACCCGCCCGGCATACCCGCCCAGGCGGGTTTGTTGTTATTGACAGCCAACTCAACTCCAAGGAACCATCCATGGTCACCCGATCACAATCCACTCCCATCAAGATGTCGGATCACTCGCTGCGAAGATATGAGGACATCCGGGACCTTCTCCCTGATGTCGACAATCCGACGCCTCTCGTGAGGGTCCGCAACGCCGTATCTGCTGAAAATGTATATCTCAAGCTCGAATGGCTGAACCCGTTCGGCTCGATCAAGGATCGAGCCGCCTCATACCTCATTCGCGGCCTTGCGGACTCCGGTGCTCTCGACGGTCACGAGATCGTCGAAGCTTCCTCAGGCAACACTGCCATTGCCCTCGCGGCGATCGGCGCAATCGACGGAACGAAGGTCACGATCACCATCCCCGACGGAGTTCCCGAAGAGACCAAAACGATCCTGAGGATGCTTGGAGCCGAGGTCTGGGAGACACCGGATGAACTCTGCCCTGTCGATCATCCGAAGGATGGGGCAATAGCACTTGCCCGCTCCCTGCAGGCCTCCGAGGGCGGATCGCGTTATGTCATGCCGGATCAGTATGAGAACCCGGACAACGTGCGTGCCCACTACGAGACGACAGGTCCAGAGATCTGGAAGCAATCTGGCGGGGAGGTCACCGCGTTCTTCGCCGGCTTCGGAACCTGCGGGACGATCACCGGTGTCGGTCGCTACCTCAAGGAGCGGAACCCCGACGTGCGGATCATCGCGATCGAGCCCCAGAAAGGTCACAGACTACCGGGGCTGAAGAGCTTTGCGGAGTCCAAAGAACCTGGGAACCTCGATTGGAGCGTTATCGACGATGTGATTTCGGTGCCGGACGAATCAGCCTACGCGATGACCCTGCGGCTTCACCGCGAGGATGGTCTCCTCGTGGGGCCATCGACGGGTGCCGTCGTTCACGCCATCAATTCGTACGACGACTTCACCGAAGGTGTCGTTGTTGGTGTCTCGCCCGACGCGGGAGCCAAGTACACGACGTACTTCGCAGAGATGCTCGGCACCGAAGGACTTCCGATCCTCTGATCACTCGATATGGACCAAGGAGAACAACCAATGACGATCAGGGAAACGCTTGGTGTGAGCCCGGCGGAAACACTCGACACATCCGGATTGATGTGCCCACTTCCGGTCTACAAGGCTGCGCTTGTTCTGAGAGCCATGGAAGCCGGTCAGGTCCTCGAACTGATCTGCACCGATCCCGGATCGCTTGCCGACATTCCCGCACTCGCACGCCAGAGAGGGGACCGGCTCATCGGGACGGATGACAGGGGCAACGTACAGGTATTCCTGATCGAGAAGGGCCCTGACAGGTGAGGGGCGCCGAACGAAGGAGGCTTGCTGGCCGTACCAGCAGTTCCGGGCACAGAGCGCGCTTTCACGTCTGAGGGGATCTACCGTGGAGGGTACGCCTCGAAGCCTTCAACGCGTTGGGTCTCTCTGATGAACGCGATGATTCGGTCTATGTCGCCCTGCGCCAGCCCCGGCACCGGCACCATGTCACCGAAATTCCAATGATGTGACCGCACACCGCTGATCGCCGCAAGAGCGAAGGCGCCGTCGGCGTGGTGATCCGGGTTGTAGATGACGGACAGATGTGATGGACCGATCGCTGTGCCACGGAGATCGGAACCATGGCACGCGGCGCAGCTCACCTGATACAGAGCCTCGCCCTCGGCAACAAGAACAGGGTCCTGGACCGGAATATCGAACTCGGATCTACCCGTCATGGGATCCCTCGGCAGGGACGA
>JAZFUH010000275.1:0-4179 GCA_036447125.1 Acidimicrobiia bacterium
TCGATCGAGATCTATGTCGAGGGCGCAGATTACGCAGCAGAACGAGGCATCATCCTCGCCGACACGAAGTTCGAGTTCGGCAAGATCGAGGATGAGGTCATCCTCATCGACGAGGTTCTCACACCGGACTCTTCTCGCTACTGGCCGCAGAACGCATGGGCGCCGGGCGCGACCATGCCTTCGTTCGACAAGCAACCCGTCAGGGATTGGCTCGAGAACCAGCGCGGATGGGACAAGACACCACCGGCGCCGCCGATGCCCCCCGAGGTGATCAAGGCAACGTCTGACCGCTACATCGAAGCGTACGAGCTCCTCACGGGGCAGATGTTCACCGACTATCTCACAGAAACGGCGGCGTCGTGACCCGAACATTCACGGTATCGATCACACGCAAGCCTGGTCTCTCCGACCCTGAGGGCACAACCACAAGGAAGGCACTCATCGACCTCGGCTTCACCGACGTATCCCACGTGTCGTTCGGCAGAACCATCGTTGTGACTATCGACGCGCCAGACGAAGATGAAGCCCGAGCCCAGATCGAGGCCATGTGCGTGAAGCTGCTCGCCAATCCGGTGATGGAGAGCTACGTCGTCGAAGCATCGTCGTGACGATCGCAGTCATCGTGTTCCCCGGCACGAACTGCGAACATGACATCATCCACGCCCTCGGGCTTGCAGGGGCGGAATCCGAACACGTGTGGCACAGGGACACCGATTTGTCCGGCGCACATGGCATCGTGCTGCCGGGGGGATTCGCCCACGGCGACTATCTCAGGACGGGTGCCATCGCGAGGTTCTCACCGATCATGGAGGAGGTCGCGAGACTCGCCGATGCGGGTGTGCCGACGCTTGGAATCTGCAACGGGTTTCAGATCCTCTGTGAAGCCGGTCTGCTCCCCGGAGCTCTCGTCGCAAACCGCGACCTGAAGTTCATCTGTCGCCCAACGCACCTGCGTGTCGAGTCAACGGACAGCGTGCTGACACGGGCAGCCGAGATCGGGCAGGTGCTCCGTATCCCCCTCAATTCGTACGAGGGAAACTACGTGGCCGACGACATCGACAATGTCGAAAACGCTGGCGATGTGATCCTCAGATACTCCGATGCCGCAGGACACGTGGACAGCACGACAAACCCGAACGGTTCCACGAACAGCATCGCCGGAATCACAAATGCGGGCCGCAACGTCGCCGGTCTCATGCCGCACCCCGAGCGCGCATCTGAGAAGATCCTTGGCTCGGACGACGGCATGGCGCTCATCGAGGGCTTTGTCGCATCGACTGGACTGGTGGACGCGTGACTTCCCGGGAGGTCGCTGACCACATGCCCGACCATGAAGCACTCGGGATGACCGACGATGAATATCGGGACGTCATCAGGATCCTGGGACGCGAACCGCTCGCTGCCGAGCTCGCCATGTACTCCGTGATGTGGTCAGAACATTGTTCCTACAAATCGTCACGCATGCATCTCGGCAGGTTCAAGAGTGACCAGACGTGGGTCGTCGTCGGTCCCGGTGAGAACGCCGGGGTTGTTGACCTCGGTGACGGGTGGCTTGTCGCACTACGCATCGAGTCCCACAACCATCCGTCGTTCGTCGAGCCTTATCAGGGCGCGGCAACGGGAGTCGGTGGCATCCTCAGGGACATCTTCACGATGGGGGCGAGACCGATCGCCGTATGGGATCCCCTCCGCTTCGGACCACTCGACGAGCCCCACAATCGTTACCTCTTCGAAGGAGTCGTGTCTGGTATCGCTGGATACGGCAACGCGGTCGGCGTTCCAACTCTCGGTGGCGAAGTCGAGTTTGCAGACCGATTCTCCAAGAACCCGCTCGTGAACGTGATGGCGCTCGGCATCCTCAAGCGAGACCAGCTCGTGCTCTCAGCGGCCACGGGCGAGGGCAATTTCGCGATCCTGCTCGGTAACGCAACCGGGCGCGATGGCATCGGTGGCGCATCGATCCTCGCATCGGCCTCATTCGAAGAGGGCGACAAAGAGAAGCGCCCGAGCGTTCAGGTCGGTGACCCATTCGAGGAAAAGAAACTCATCGAAGCCTGCCTCGAACTCTATGACAGGGATCTCGTGGTCGCCATCCAGGATCTCGGTGCCGCTGGTATCTCATGTGCAACCTCTGAGGTCGCCGGTGGCGGTGGTATGGGGATGGTCGTCGATCTCGACAAGGTACATCTGCGAGAGAAGGACATGACTCCTGGCGAGATCCTGATGTCGGAGTCCCAGGAGCGCATGCTTGCGGTCGTGACTCCGCAGAACGAGGCCGAGGTCCTCGCGGTTGCAGAGAAATGGGAGATCGAGGCTTCGACCATCGGCGTCATCACCTCGGGACCCGACCTCGTCATCTACTCGAAGGGCGAGCTGGTCGGCGAGGTACCCGCAGCCTCGCTTGCGGATGATGCCCCGAGATATGACCGCCTCGCCGAACGCCCGGACTACCTCGACGCTGTCTGGGCCAGGGAGCCAAGGGTTCCAGATGATCTCAATGCCGGGGATGTGCTCAGAGCGCTGCTCGACGATCCAGCGATCGGTGACCGTTCATGGATCTATGGCCAGTACGACCACATGCTGTTTCTCAACACGGTCATCGAGCCGGGCCACGACGGATCGCTGCTGCGTATCAAGGGCACCGACAAGGCGATAGCTGTGTCCACGGACGGCGATTCACTCCGCACGTATCTCGACCCGAGGCGCGGGTCGGCGAGGATCGTGTTCGAGTCGGCCCTCAATGTCGCTGTGACCGGTGCAAGCCCGTATGCCTTGGTCGACAATCTCAACTTCGGGGATCCGGAGGAGCCTGGCGTCATGTGGCAGTTCACCGAGTCTGTCGACGGACTGGCTTGGGCGTGTGAGGAGCTCGATGTGCCGGTCGTGGGAGGAAACGTGTCGTTCTATAACCAGACGGACGGCGTCGATATCTACCCGTCTCCCGTTGTTGGAATGCTCGGATTCTGCGAACCGATGCCTGAGTGTCCGCCGCGCCTTGACCGGGCGGAGGAACACATGTCGATCTGGCTCGTGGGACAGGACACCCAGGGCGACTTCGCAGCTTCAGCGTACGACCGCATCATCAACGACAACCTCGGTGGCCGCCCCGCTGAAGCTGATGGTGCAACAGCGCGTCGCGTGATCGCTGCAGCGGCGACACTCGCCCACAGGATCCCTGTACTCCATGACATATCGAACGGTGGCCTCGGTGTGGCCCTCGCCGAGATCGCCATCAGGTCGGGAATCGGCATGCGGATCGAAGACGTCACAGGCCCGGACCTGTTCGACGAGACACCGCTGCGCTTCGTTGCCATCGCCCACGGCGAAGCCCTCGAAACCGACGTCCCCCACCACAAGATCGGCACTGTGACGGGGAACACCCTCAACTTCGGCAGAGCGGGCAGCATCAGCGTCACAGAGGCTGAGGGCATCTGGCGCAACGCCCTCCCGCGCCGAATGGAACATTGAGCATCCAGCTTCCGGAGTCCGGTCTGCCGAAACGGGTGATCTGGTTGAGACATGGAACATGACGCACACCACTACCGTTCTACATTCATGACCGAACAGACCGTCCCTACTTGTTATCGCCATCCGGACCGCATCACCGGACTCAGCTGCACAACGTGTGGCAAGTCGATCTGTGTCGAGTGCTCCCTCGATGCCTCAGTCGGCCAGAAGTGTCCTGAATGTGCCGCCCCGAAGGGGCGGACCAGGGTCGTCAGTGCACGCCAGTCCTTCGGCGGACCTTCGTTCCAGACGGCGCCCGTGTCCTTCACAATCATGGCCGTCACCGCGGCGATCTTCGTCATGGGACTCCTCTCTCCCGATGTGGACCGCTGGCTCTTTCAGACCTTCGCACAGGCAAACTTCCTTGTTGCTGCCGGCGAGTGGTGGCGGATATTCACCGCGGCGCTCCTCCATGGCGGGATGATGCACATCCTCTTCAACATGTATGCCCTGTACCTCTTCGGACCCCGCCTCGAGCAGCAGGTCGGCAGCCCTGCCTTCGCCGCGATCTACGTGGCAACTGCCGGAACCGGCGGCATGGTCTCCTACGCGTTCGGAGACATCGGTCAAGTTTCGATCGGGGCCTCAGGCGCGATCTTCGGACTTCTCGGTGCATGGATGTTCGTTGCGTGGAAGATGCGCGGAACGCCGGGTGGCCGAGCGATGTTCAAC
>JAZFUH010000276.1:0-2696 GCA_036447125.1 Acidimicrobiia bacterium
GAACCCGGACGTGATCGGATCAGAGAGCGCTGGCGCAGTCAAGAACGTGATGGCGATAGCGGCGGGAATGGCTGCAGGACAGGGATTCGGGGACAACACTCTTGCGACCCTGATCACAAGAGCTCTGGTCGAGATGACGAGACTCGGTGTAGCGATGGGTGGAGATGTCCGCACATTCGCAGGACTCGCAGGTCTTGGTGATCTGATCGCCACATGCAACAGCTCCCAGAGCCGCAACCATCAGGTTGGATACGGTCTTGGTCAGGGCAGAGAACTCGCCGACATCGTGGAAGAGATGACCATGGTCGCGGAGGGTGTCAAGTCAACCCGAGGGATCCTTGCACTTGCCCACAAGTACGAAATAGAGATGCCCATTGCGGAGAAGGTCGGAGCCGTTCTCTACGACGGCGCAGATGTCGGCCAGGCACTCCACGAGCTCATGATGAGGGAAGCCCGTAGCGAGTATCAGTGAAGGCAGAAGTCAGACATCAGAAGTCGGAAGTCAGACATAAGTGAAGGACTTTCGAGCTTCTTCAACGGCTTTGCGGACGAAACAGCCCTCCAGGTGGTCGTTCACCAGACCCATTGCTTGCATGAATGCGTATGCGGTTGTGGGACCCACAAAGCGCCAGCCGCGCTTCTTGAGGTCCTTCGACAACGCGGTCGATGTGTCTGTGATCGATGGGATGACGGTCGGAGCGTCGCCGCGAGGTGGCTCGAACGACCAGAAGTAGCGAGCAAGGGAACTCCGGTCTTCGATGAGTTCGACGGCGCGTAATGCGTTGTTGATCGTCGCCTCGATCTTTCCACGGTGCCGGACGATCCCTGCATCGCCAAGCAATCGCTCGACGTCGGTTTCGGTGAAAGTGGCCACGACCACCGGATCGAAATGGGCGAAGGCCTCCCTGAAGTTCTCACGCTTTCGCAGGATCGTCAGCCAACTCAGGCCGGATTGGAAGCCTTCGAGACAGATCTTCTCGAAGAGCCTGTGGTCGTCGCCTTGTGGAAAACCCCACTCCTCGTCGTGATACCTCTCGTACTCATCGTCACCGACGCCCCACCTGCACCGTTGCCGGCCGTCCGCGCCGGTTACCAGATCCACACCAATGCCGTTCCACGTGGCCGAGGGGGCTTCACGAGTCGTCACCGACCTTCCTGCGCTGAGCTGCCCGTGAATGTTCAAGCACGACTCGCATGAGTTCCTCGACATAGTCCGGATCAAGATCCATTCGAGATGCATCCCCGCGGAATGTCTCGAGAAGTTCAGCTTCGCGTTCCTCGGAATACAGCGCAAGCCCGTGTGCTGACTTGAGAGCCCCGATCGCGAGGGAGACGTCTTGACGGTCGGCAATGAGTGACAAGAGCTGCTGGTTGATTCGATCGATCTCCCTGCGAAGTTCGTTGAGCTTGTCGCCTGGCATCAGTTCCCGCCGATTCGAGTGTGAGTTGAACCTAACCCAGTCGGATGCGTCCGACAAAACTACCCGAGTAGGTCACATGCCGCCGCTGCCAGAAGCGGAGCCACCAGCTCGAAGGCAGCGAACCGTTCATCGGCTGTCTGTCCCGCAACATATCTCGCATAGATCTGCTCGATGATCACCGCAATACGGAACAATGCCAGACCCTCGTAATACGAGACGTTCGAGACGTCAAATCCGGTTCGCAGTGCATATCGTTCGCGGACTTCGGCTTTCGGCATCACATCGCCAATGGCAACGGCTTCAGACCCGAAGACGAGATACGTCGGGTCGTCCTTCTGCGCCCAGTACGCAAGAAGCGTGCCGAGATCGACGAGTGGGTCCCCGAGAGTCGCCATGTCCCAGTCGAGTACCGCAACGAGTCTGCCGTCCAACCCGACCATCGCGTTGTCAAGCTTGAAGTCATTGTGCAGGATCCCTGCCCGATTCTGTCGCGGCATGCCGGCAGCGAGTAGCCCTGCGACCGTCTCCATGTCAGGCACGGGTCGTGTTGCAGCTGCCTCCCACCGCCTTGACCAACCTTCGATCTGGCGCCGCACGAAGCCATCGGGACGACCAAGGTCACCGAGTCCCGCAGAGTCGGGTTCCACGGCGTGAAGGTCACAGAGAGCGTCAACCAGGGACTCGGCAACGACGCGTTTGAGGTTGGGATCGTCGATGCATTCGGTCGGCCACTCCTTGCGTATGACCGAGCCTCGTCTTCGCTCCATCACGAAGAACGGCTTCCCCATCACACCAGCGTCCTTGCAGTAGTGATGAGCTCTGGGAGCGAGCGGATATTGCCGCCAGATGCGGGACAGCACCTTGTATTCGCGCACCATGTCATGGCCGCCCTTGGCGACCTCACCGAGGGGAGCCCTACGCAGGACCCACTCTTCTCCGTTCTCACAACGTGCACGATATGTCAGGTTGGCTGCACCCCCGGGGAACTGATCGAAGATGAAATCCTAACACTGAAACAGGCCAGGGAGTGCTCCCTGGAGATATCGCCCGACGCCCGCCTCGTTGAATCGCTCGTCTTCTCGAATGGGTGCAGTGTCTTCCACGGCCCTGAGACTAGACCTTGACAGAGGTGAGACTGGTGGTGATCGCAAGCCATGCCGCCCATGTCAGCCCAAAGGCGAAGAGCCCCGTGATCCCCACCTCTACGATCTGCCTGAGACGCGACACGCCGGGACCGCGAGCATGCGAAGCGACCTCAGATGCGATGACTGAGAG
>JAZFUH010000277.1:0-5151 GCA_036447125.1 Acidimicrobiia bacterium
AATCGATGTCGGATTCGTCGATGTTCCCGGCCACGAGCGATTCATCAAGAACATGCTTGCCGGAGTCGGGGCCATCGACTGTGCGCTCCTGGTCATTGCTGCTGATAGCGGGTGGATGCCACAGACCGAGGAGCATGCTGCAGTACTTGACCTACTCGACACGAAGGTCGGCGTCATCGCACTCACCCGCATCGATCTCGTTGACGAGGACACCGTCGAGCTTGCAACGCTTGAAATCATGGATGAGACCGAGGGGACGTCACTCCAGGGATGGCCCGTGGTCCCTGTTTCAGCGATCACTGGTCAGGGTATGGAGAGCCTTGTCGAGCATCTGGCCTCGGCGGTCGGGCGGGTGGAGGAGCATGCCGTTGGATCGCTTCGCATGTGGGTGGACCGTTCATTCACCCTCAGTGGCGCCGGTGTCATTGTGACAGGCACAATCACTCGTGGCGAGGTCACCACCGGCGACGATGTCGAGATACTCCCTTCTGGTCATTCCGATCGGGTACGTGGGATCCATCACCATGATCGGAGAGTCGAGCTCTCCGCGGCCGGATCGCGAACTGCGATCAACCTACAGAGTGCAAAGCTCGCTGCAGTGTCTCGCGGGAACCTCATCTGTGCCCCCGGGTCGATCGCTGTCTCCGCCAGGATCCTCGCCACGCTCAAGGCTGCCAGGCGTTTTGAGGAGATTCCACCAAGAGGGGCTTTCCACTTCCATATCGGGACTGCACACAGCCCGGCGACGATTCGGAGGCTCCAGGACACAGGCACATACGTCATCACGTTGGACGCCGCGCTGCCGGTGGCGATGGGAGATCGTTTCATACTGCGTGATTCCGGGCGCCAAGCCGTCGTCGGAGGTGGACGCATACTCGATCCACGGCCACAAAGCCGCCCCGCTCCGGTTGATATCGAGATCCTCCGATCGGCCGTCGATGGATCTGGGACGGAGATGGCCGATGCATTGCTCGCGGTGCGCCGTATCACCAGCGTCGCCGATCTCATCAAGGCGACCGGTGGAGGCTCCCCATCGACCGGACTTCATGCAGGCGGGACAGTCATCTCCGAAGATGCCGCGACCGTCATGGTTGAGCGCTCAATCAGCATCGTATCTGAGTACCACGAGCGTCACTCGCTGCGTCGAGGGATTCCGAAGCCGGAACTCGCAACCCGGATCGGCGTCGAGCCAGACGTCGTCGCTGTCGTGGTCGACCATTCAACAGCGCTTGGTCAGTCTGACGGGGCTGTCCATCTTGCAGGCTTCACGAACACGCTGACACCAACCCAGGAATCAGAGTGGTCTGCTGTGCGATCGGAACTTGAGGACTCCTTCGATGTGCCGAGAATGAGCACCATCGATCTGAGCGACGAGGTCATTCATGCCCTCCTCCGCCGCGGCGATCTCGTTCAGATCGCACCTGATCTCGTTTTCACCAAGACGCAGGTCGATGAGATCCATACCCAGATTGTTGACCTTCCGGACGGCTTCACAGTCGGCCAGTTCAAGGATTCGTTCGGCATGACAAGGCGCCAAGCTGTGCCGACACTTGAATGGCTCGATAGATCAGGTTGGACCAGACGGTCAGGAGACGTGCGTACGCTCAGAAACCAACCGTAGCGACCGCCCTGCGGCGCTCTGTCTCGGTGAGCCCGCCCCAGATTCCGTACGGCTCCTTTATCTGGAGCGCATAGGTGCGGCATTCGCCCACGACAGGGCAGACCTGACACACAGCTTTCGCACGCATCTCGCGACGTTGTCTTTCGTCTTTTCGTTCCTGGGTACTCGGAGGGAAGAAGAGGTGGGAGTGGTTGCCACTACACAACGCGACCGGCTGCCAGGAACGATCTTGGGACATCAGGGGGTGCCTTTCGTCGTCTCGGATATCTCGCATGCGACCAGCACATTCGCACGGGTAACGAACATAGCCACGAGTCAACCAATATGCCAGGAAAACTCTGCCACATTCACGAGAATTCTTCGCGGCCTGCTATCACCACGGGATCGACCTCAAGCACGAGGCCTGTCACTCCAACGATCTCAACAGCCGCCCCGGCACCGATCACAACGCCCCTGTCGGCTGTCGCCCTCCATCTGGCGTCATCGATGATCACGACTCCCTCAGGGTCAAGGTCCGATACGGCGAGGCATCGCCTGCCGAGCATGTCCTCCCTGCCGACGGTCGGCGTCGCGAAGCGTCCCCGAACAACCGTGGTGAGCGAATACCAGATGAAAACGACAGATGCCACCACAGCAAGGATCACCATCCACCCGGCAGGCGGATAGGCGGGACGGGTCGTCGTGAACAGAAATCCGGCGGCAAGCAACAGACCGGTGCCCACAACAGCGCGCCAATCAAATCGATTCTGAGAGAAACCCCACACCATGATTCCGAGACCGCCCAGAGTCATGACAACTGCAGGCCACCAGATCGGCAGGGTCGCCAGGCCATAACCCGCGACCAGGAGGGACACAGAGGCGACGGCGGCCATGAGACCCCGGCCTGCTGCGTAGAACTCGAAAGTGGCAAATGCGATGCCGATCAGCAGGAACAGGAAGGCGGTCTCAGGGCGGGCTCCGAGTCTCAAGAAGCGATCGATGAGTCCGGGCTTGATGAACTTGACCGTACGCGTCGACACGATGACTTCCTGACCATCAACCGTCGCCGTGCCGGCCGTGGATATCTCCCAGGTCTCCGATCCCCGCGTCACGACTGCTCCGTCGAGCGAAACAATGAGCTGGCCGAGGGCCGGATCAACCCTGTCCACAAAGCCAAGGATTACCGGGTCATCGACGCTGACTGCCACCGCCGTATCTGCAAGGGCGACCTGCTCGGCCTGAAATGCATCTGGGTCGCTCCCCGGTCGCGTGGACAGGACCCCGAGTTTGCCGCGCTGGACCACCGGATCCAGATATCCGATCATCGACCCGGGGGCGGCTGAACGGATGTCGGTGTGGTTGGCGAGATAGGCAGCGCCTCCGTATGCGACGGCCGGATGCGGCCCGATCCACGAGATGACAGGTGCAGACGCCTCACCGATCACTTGATAGAGCGCAGCTACGTCTCCGGATGAGACCCCGGGACTGTTGATCTTGAGGATGTACATATGCGCCTGTTCGGACTCGATGGTATCGATGACGTAATCAATGGAGCGCTGATCCATGGGGTCCCCAACTTCGATGACGACGATCGGATCATCATGCGAATCAGCCGAAGCTGCACCAGTCAACAGTCCGACCAACAGTCCGACAACGAGCGATCCGAGAAGGGCGAGACGGATGGTGCGCATCGCGCGAGGGTAACGGGCGACATGCGACGAGCCGTCGTGTGGCTATCAGTCCAAGGCTGTCAGCTAACCTCCCCACCATGCTCACCATCTTGCTTGTCGCCGAACGCCAGAGTGTCATCGATCAGGTACACACCACGCTTGTGGCACCCGATATCACGGTGATCGACCACACCGACTCCGACACCGCGGCCGACACCGCGTACCGTGAGAACGTCGATGCGGTACTCGTCGATATGCAGGTCGGTTCGATGGGAGCCATGGCGGTGACCCGGGAAATACGGGCCAAGTCCGAAGACGGCATCGGAATACCGGTGACGATCCTCCTCGACCGCGACGCTGACGCCTTCCTCGCAAAGCGGTCGGGCGCACAGAATTGGCTCACCAAGGGCGGGGCCCCATCCGAGCTCCGGACGGCGCTGGCAACCGCGGCAGCGACCACATGATGTCCGAAGAGGAACCTGTGAGTACCGTCAGGTAGGCAGCGATGACCACCGAGACATTCATCTATCTTGTGATACTCGGTGTCTGCACGCTCGCATCTGGATTCTTCTCCGGTTCTGAGACGGCACTGATCGGGATCTCTCGCGAGCGGGTTCACAGACTTGCAGAGGAGGGTCCAAGGGGGAAACGCCTCGAGCATCTCGTTTCTCAGCCTGATCGGATGCTCTCGACACTCCTTGTTGCGAACAACACAGTGAACGTTCTCTCCGCATCGGTGGCGACGATTCTGTTTGTGTCCCTCATCGGTGAGACCTGGGGCCCATGGGTGGCGACAGCAGTAATGACAGCAGTCCTGCTCGTGTTCGGTGAGATCACGCCAAAGACACTCGCCGCCCACTACCCGGAGCAGTTCTCGCTGAGAGTTGCCCCCACGATCTGGAACCTCTCTATCGTCCTTGCACCGATCGCCAGGTTCTTCTCGGCCATCACGCACGGTCTTCTGCGACTCTTCGGGTTCGATGTCGACGAATTCGCCGACGGCGTCACCGAGGACGACATCCGTGCTCTTGCCGCGTTGAGCGAGCGAGGTGGCCAGATCGAGGAGGCCGAGAGAGAGATCATCGATGCCCTGTTCCACCTCGCCGATACGTCGGTTCGCGATGTGATGACTCCAAGACTCGACATCGTCACGCTGCCGCTGCCCCTGACTGCAGAGGACCTTCGCAATGCGGTGACCGACACAGGCCATTCACGCTTTCCGGTCATAGGGGACGGGCTTGATGACCTGCAGGGAATCGTCCACGTCAAGGATCTGCTGAGACGACCTGACTCGGAGGACGCAAGCGATCTCGCGCCCCTGCTTCGGACTCCGAACTACGTACCCGAGACCATGTCGGTGCTCGACACCCTCGAAGAGATGAGAGCGCGACGCTACGCCATGGCCGTTGTGGTCGATGAGCATGGGGGAGTCGAAGGGATCGTCACGATCAAGGATCTTGTTTCGGAGCTTGTCGGGGAGCTCCAGGACGAGTACGACCCCGGTACGCCGGCGGTCACCCAGATCGGGGCGCAGGTTTGGATCGCTGATGGGCGGCTCGATATCGATGATCTCTGCGACGCGCTCGGTCATGAGGCGCCTGATGGTCCGTACTCGACCGTCGGCGGTTTCATCATGACCACCTTTGGGAAGATCCCCGCGCGCGGGAACGAGACGGTCGAAGACGGATATCGGTACACCGTCCTGTCGATGGACCGCCAGAGGATCGATCGAGTCAAGGTCGAGAGGGTCGATTAGCGCTATACACTTGCGGCCATCGGGACGTGGCGCAGCTTGGTAGCGCGCATCGTTCGGGACGATGAGGCCGTCGGTTCAAATCCGACCGTCCCGACCATTCACACTTCTGGCGTCCATACGCGCCG
>JAZFUH010000278.1:0-2030 GCA_036447125.1 Acidimicrobiia bacterium
CAACCCCAACCCCATGACGAAGAGCAAGAGGATTCCGTACGTCATGGCGGGCTTTCGCGCCATTGTTGTGCGATATACGTAGGCCAGGGTGAGAGTCACAACGATCACCACGCCATAGAACACGTGGAACGCATTCCCGGGTCGCACATCGTTGCTGTACAGATAGACCCCTGCGGCTACCTGGATGAGGATCGCAACGATCGCCATACCCCGCGCCCATTCGAAAGCTCTCGGCGGGGGTCGTCTCATGAGTGCCAGTCCGAGCCCCCAAAGCCCAACGATTCCCGTCGTCGCGATCGCGACGTAGAACCAGTTCCGGTGGAATGTGAGGATTGAGTTCATTGATGGGCGTTCCATGACTTCTCGACGAGGCGCAACCCTAGTGGTGTGTTGGTATCTTCCGGTGCCCTGGAGCGATGAGTGGAACTGCAGAAACGGTAGGTTATCCGCATGGTCGAACTCCACCCACATGACATCGCCCACGGCGGAGAGGCAGTTGCACGCAAGGATGGCAAGGCCCACTTCATAGCGGGCGCGATGCCGGGTGAGGTGATCGAGGCCACGATCGTGGAGGATCGCGGTTCCTGGGCCAGAGCCGTTCTTGACACGATCATCGAGCCTTCCCCACTACGCAGAACACCGCCTTGCGAGTATGCAGACGTGTGTGGAGGTTGCCAGTGGCAGTTCACGGACAGCAAGACCCAACGTTCCTGGAAGCGCGACACGGTGTCTGGACAGCTCAAGCACCTCGGGCGCATCAAGGAACCCGTCGTCCACGACACGATCAGGGTTGGACCAGGCCTCGGGTATCGCAATCGCATGGATTTCCACGTTGTCGACGGACGCCCGGGACTCTTCAGGGCGCGCAGCCACGACATCGTCCACCTCGAGCATTGCCCGCTCCTTGTGCCTGAACTTCAGGCTGTGTACGAAAGGATCGGCGACCTCCATGGTGTGAAACGTCTCACGTTGCGCGCCGGCACCCGCACCGGCGATCTCGTCGCCATCGTCGAGGGCGACCTGCCCGAGAGTACCGAGTCCTGGGGTATCCCCGTCGCACGCGCAGCGGGAAACCGTGTGTTACCGGTGATCGGAGAACCACGCCTCAGAGAGATCGTCTCAGACGTGACATTCACGATTCCCATTGATGAATTCTTCCAGAACAACACCCCTGGTGCTGAGGCGCTCGTCGCCCTGGTGGCAGGCATGCTTGAACTCCAGAAAGAGGACACACTTCTCGATGGCTACTGCGGCGTCGGACTTTTCGGAGCAACGGTCGGCCAACTTGCCGGTCGCGTTATCGGCATGGAGTCCTCCCGAAGCGCCATCGCTGCAGCCCGCAAGAATCTTGATGATGCCGGTGTCGAGCACAACCTGGTCACAGGTTCCTTCACAAAGGACATCGAGTCGCTTGACGAATACTGGGACGTTGCAGTGGTTGATCCGCCGCGAAAAGGGCTCGGCCAGAGAGGTATCGAAGCGGTGACTTCAGCAATGCCTCGTCGAATCGCTTACGTGGCGTGTGATCCTGCGAGCCTCGCAAGGGACACCAGGATGCTTTCTGATTACGGCTATGACTTCATAGAAGCCACTCCTGTGGACCTGTTCCCCCAGACCTACCACGTCGAAACCGTCGCCAGATTCGACAGAGTTTCTGCCTGAGCCTGACGGGTGACGGTGAACCGTGAACCGTGAACCGTAAACCGTGGACCGTGAACTTCTTCTCACATGTCTTCGAGCAGCTCGCGGCGCTTCGACTCGAACTCCTCGTCGGTGATGTGACCCTTCTCGTGGAGCTCGGCGAGTTTCTCGATCGCCTCTGCGTTCGCGGCACCGCCTCGGTGAGGGGTCGCCTCGTGGCGACCGCTGAGATACAAGGTACGTTCCTCACGAATTCGGTAGAGCTCGGTCTGGAACTTGTCCGGATGCGGAATGTCCTTGAAGCGTGACTGACCTGAGGTACCTGCAGATTCGACCAGCAGATCCCCGGCGCCGATCACGCGTTCGAAGACGGTCTGGGAGAAGTTGAC
>JAZFUH010000279.1:0-2590 GCA_036447125.1 Acidimicrobiia bacterium
CTGGCGCATCGGATTCGCACGGTCTCACGGCCCGCAACGGGCGACGCTTCGAGGAACTTGTGTTCGCCGTACGTGCAGAGGTCCTCCCAGGTCTCCCACATCAGCGCGTCGAGGGGGGTGAAGAGAGCCACTCGGTCAAGCAGGAAGAAGGCGCCATCTTCGGCGTCGTATTCGGCTTTCGTGTCGTGATTCAGAATCACGAAGTTGCCGGCAGGATTATGCGGTGGGCCCGGGTCACCGTTCAGTCCGGGCCAGAAGAGCTGGACACTTCGCACCACGTCGACCCGCAGCAGGTCAGGCCCTCCGTACGAGACGGTCATCAGCGCCTCGAGGTCCTCCGGCACACCGTCCGGGCCGGTGGCGATGCTGGGATCGAGCTGGTAGCGCACCTCGAGCTGGAAGGGTGGAAGCTCCACCACAGGGAACTCGAGGGGCAACGTGACCTCGAGCCCATCGGCTGATTCCGTCGTAGTCCCACCTCTGAGGAGCCACGCCACGCCGCCAACAATCAGCAAAGTACCAACTGCCGCGGCAACAATGGCAAAGACGTTGGAACGGTTCTTACTCGGGAGAGGCTGGGTCGTGGCTCCATGTATCTTGACGGCCTCCATCACATCCATCGGATTGACCCACGGCAGCGCCTCGTCGGCATACCTCGCGTACTCGCGCAGTTGATCATCGACAGTTCTCACGACGGTTCTCCCATACTGGTTCTCAACTTCTTCATGCCACGTTCAAGATGGTTCTGCACCGTCGATGTAGACACACCGCGCAACTCAGCAACCTCACGCAGCTTCCAACCAAAGCCCGCAACCAGAATCACAGCCACACGCTGGTTCTCTGACAAGGATGCCAAGGCAGCAGGCAGGCCAGGCTCCACATGCGGAATCCCTCGTTCTGGCATGTCAACGAGAAGTGGCGTCGCTCGCCGGATACGCCGCGTCTTGCTCCGACCAACTCGATACAGATACCCCGCTGCGTTCTCCATCCCCCGAACACGTTCCCAGTGTTCCCAGGCGTAGGCCAACGCCTCTGCCGTGGCCTCAGCACCGTCCGTGTACCCGTACCGAGCAGCGAATGCCTGCCTCAGCTTCGGCTGTACCACGCCACAGAAGTCTTCGAACGATGTCTTAGTCTCAAGCATGGTGAGTTTCTCCCTCACCTATTAGAGCCACACAACGACCGGATTTACCACAAGAAACCGTGCATATCAGGCAATACGTTCGGCTCACAGGGTGCGCATAGGTGCCGTTATGCGTGACCGAAACGTGCGCATGTTTGACCCTAGGTCCGCCGGTTGGCGGCCTGAGAGCTACGGCCTTGTGTTGCGCGGACGAGGGCGGAACGGCGACGACGACCAACTTCCTCTAGGTTGGTGAAATGCGGAACGCACCAAGGATCCTCATGGCGACGTGGGATGGGGCAGGGAACAATCCTCCAATCAGGACGCTTGCTGGCGCGTTGACCGCCCGAGGCGACGATGTCCACGTTGTGGGGCACGAATCAACTCGTGAGTCGTTTGAAGACACAGGCAGCACGTTCATTGGATGGGAAAACTCCTCCCAGCCTCCCTTCATCAGAGAATACGTGCCCGAAGATCTCGAATCGGCCTACGCCGAGGAGCACGTATTCTTCGGCAAGTCATATCAGTCGGACCTGCGGCCGGTAATCGAACGGCTGAGGCCGGATGTCGTGATGGTCGATGCGCTTCTGAGGTACGGAATCCTCGAAGGTCTCCGCGTCGATCAGCCACTGATTGTGCTCTGCCACATTCTCTACGGAGTCGCCGTACGTTACGACGATACGGCCACGCCCTATTTCCCTGAACTCTCACTGGCCGCACTTCGCGATGGAGTTCACGAATTCGCTTCGTGGCGGGCGATGATAGATCTGGCCGACCGTGTTCTCGTGTTCAGCTACACCGGTTTCGACCCACTCTCTGGAAAGGAAGCGGGCGAAGGCGTGGTCCACGTCGGCCCCCTTAGGGCTACAGGCGACAAGCCGTCGGGCTGGGAACGGCGCATGCCCGACCGCGACCTTGTGCTCATCGCGCTGAGCACAAGCGACCAGAATCAACGAGCGACACTCCAGCGGCTTTGCGACGCCTGTTCGCAGCTCGATATCGAAGCTGTCATCACCACCGGGTCGGCGGTCGCACCTGAGGACCTTGGCACCTCAGAAAATGTGACGGCACTCGACTTCGTCAACCACGACGACATTCTGCCAGAGACGAACCTTCTGATAACTCACGCAGGCCACGGCACCGTGGCGGCGGGCCTCTCATTTGGCGTACCGATGATGTGCATGCCTTTCGGCAGAGACCAGGACTTCAACGCAGACCGTGTCGCAGAGCTGGGTCTAGGCACAGCGGTAGACCCGAACTCGCAGACCGATGTTCTGAGTCGATCGATCCGCGACATGCTCGATGACGACGCCCTAAGACAGCGGACGATGCAGTTCAGTGATTCGCTGAAGACACACCCCGACATTCGAGAAGCGCTCGCAGTGATCGACCACACCGTCAACAGCTCACAACAAGGCCGGTGAGACGAGGTTCTCTCCGTTCCTCGCCACTCACACACGCACTATC
>JAZFUH010000280.1:0-3027 GCA_036447125.1 Acidimicrobiia bacterium
CTGAATTCTGCTGCAGGAACACCCAGCGCCCTCGATCTCGCTGCCGGGAGCTTTCGTGATCTCACAAGGGTCGCGGCATCTCAGCCCCTTCCCTGGGTTGAGATCCTCAAGTCGAACAGCGCTGCGGTGCTCACGGCAGTAGAAGCCCTCCGGGACCAGCTCGCAGCAATCGAAGCTGCGGTTCTGTCCAATGACGACGATCTGCTCGTGTACCTGTCGAAGTCCCGCAGCACGCGCCGCTCGCTTGGTGCGCCGGTGGTGGCTGTGCGAGTGAGCCTTGCCGACGAGCCAGGCGAGATTGCGAGGGTTGGGCATGCCCTTGAGGTGTCTCACGTGGACGTGAGGGATCTCCAGATGCGCCACGCCCCACACGGTGGTGGTGGTGTGCTGACGCTGTCCGTTCGCGCCGGTGAGGAGGAAGCGCTCCGTCACGCGCTGTCCAACGTCGGGCTTCAGCCGATTCCGTAATCGTCATCGGTTACGCTTGGGTCGGAGGAGCTATGAATCCAGTCGTACCAAGACTCACCATTGGAATGGAAGAGGAGTACTTCGTTGTTGATCGTGCGTCGCGCGACCTCGTTCCCGATCTTCCCGACTCGCTGCTGAGCAAGCTCGGTGATCCGCCTGTTGGAGCGACGAGTCCCGAGTTCATCCGCTCCCAGGTCGAGATCGGGACTCCCGTGAGCAGCGATGTGAACGAACTCAGCGATCATCTTCGGACGATGCGTCGGTTTGTCTCTGACACGGTTTCTGAGCACAACATGGCGATCATCGCCTCATCGACGCATCCGTTTGCAGAATGGGGCTCACAACGACATGTGAACAAGGATCGCTACAACCTCCTCGCTGAAGCGCTGCAAGGGGTTGTGCGCAGGTTGCTGATATGCGGGATGCATGTGCACGTGGGCATCGATGACGAGGATCTGCGTATCGACATGATGAACCAGGTTTCGTACTTTCTCCCGCATCTCCTTGCCCTGTCAGGTTCCTCGCCTTTCTGGCATGGCGAGGACACCGGTCTCAAGAGCTACAGGCCTGCCATCTTTCGCGCTCTGCCGAGGACCGGTCTGCCCGACGCTTTCTCGAGCTGGTCGGATTACAGGCGCCACGTCAACGTGCTTGTCGATACGGGCGTGATCGAGGACGCTTCGAAACTGTGGTGGGACATCAGGCCGTCGAACAGCTACCCGACATTGGAGATGCGCTCGGCGGACATCTGCACGCGATATGAGGATGGGATCACGATCGCCGCCGTATATCAAGCGCTCATCGCAACGCTGCACGATCGTCGGATGCGCAACCAGAAGTGGCGGATCTACTCGCGCATGTTGATCTCCGAGAATTCGTGGCGCGCACAGCGGTACGGCGTCGATGAACCACTCATCGACTTCGGTCGATCCGAGCTCGTCTCGATGGATCGACTCATGGATGAGCTCATCGACCTTCTGCGCGAACAGGCCGTTCTACTCGGCTCGCTCCACCACGTCGAGCGGATCAAGGACATCGTTGCCGGTGGCACGAGTGCCGATCGACAGCGGAGTGTGTTCGAGAAAGCCCTTGCAGATGGGGCGGACAACACCGAGGCGCTCAGAGAGGTGGTCGATCACCTGATCGTGGAGACGGTGGAGGATCTGTGACACGAAACTTCCGTGTTGCCGGAGCTCAACTCGATCTCATCGTCGGCGATCTCGACGGCAACGAAACCAAGATCAGACATGCGATGGAGTGGGCTGATGCGAACCAGGCAGACGTACTCGTTCTTCCTGAACTTGCCATCTCGGGGTACCCGCCCGAAGACCTCGTACTACGCCAGGGGTTCGTCGACGCGAACCTCGCTGTGCTCGACAAACTGGCCCGTGCTTCGGGTTCTACAGCCACGGTTGTCGGGTTCGTTGACCGTCTCGAGGGGAACGAGACGGACGGTGACACCGTCGGGGGAGCAGTGGCGAACGCCGCCGCAGTGATCGCCAACGGGCGTATCAAAGGGATCTATCACAAGACCTTGCTCCCCACATACGGGGTTTTCGACGAGGATCGATACTTCACCGAGGGCCGAACACCGTTGACCTTGCATGCCATCGCGGGTGTTACGTGTGGTATCTCGATCTGTGAGGACATCTGGGATGGCGATGGGCCGCCAACCGGCCAGGCAGTTGGTGGAGCCGAGGTGCTTCTGAACATCAACGGTTCGCCATATCACATCGGGAAGAGCGCCGAGCGGCTCGAGATGCTGACCGAACGAGCGGTCCTGGGAGCTGCCCACGTTGTGTATGTGAACGCCGTTGGCGGTCAGGACGAGCTGGTCTTTGACGGTGCATCGATGGTGATTGCTCCCGACGGGAGCCTCATTCATCGGTCGCCCCAGTTCGTCGAGGACCAGTTCATCGTGGACATCTCACTCGAGGGACACCCGTCACCGCTGCTGCCGGTCATCGAGGTCACCGACCGCCGTCCGCCTCGGTCACCTGAGGTGGTGTCCGTAGTGGCCCCTGAGCTCGAGGATCTCGAAGAGGTGTATGAAGCTCTCTGTGCCGGCCTGTTCGGATACGTGACGAAGAACGGCTTCAGCGAGGTGATCATCGGTCTCTCAGGGGGCATCGATTCAGCTCTGACCGCCTCGATAGCCGCAGATTCACTCGGTCCGGACTCCGTACACGGAATCACCATGCCAACGAGGTACTCATCTGCTGGTTCGGTTGATGATTCGTACGATCTTGCAGACAGGCTCGGCATACGCATCGACACCATTGCGATCGATGGCCTCTTTGAGGGCTTCCTCAAGTCCCTCGACCCGCTCTTTGGGGACACGCCGCGTAACGTCGCTGAGGAGAACCTCCAGGCTCGGATCAGAGGAACGATCCTGATGGCTGTGTCCAACAAGTTCGGAGGCATGGTCGTTGCGACAGGCAACAAGTCTGAGATGGCCGTCGGGTATGCAACACTCTACGGTGACATGGCTGGTGGCTACGCGGTGTTGAAGGATGTCTACAAGACGATGGTGTACGACCTGGCTCGGTGGAGGAACGG
>JAZFUH010000281.1:0-5359 GCA_036447125.1 Acidimicrobiia bacterium
TCACGCAGGTAATAGAGCTTGGCTCGACGAACGTCGCCTCTGCGAATGACTTCGATATCCTGGATGATTGGCGAGTGGAGCGGGAAGATACGCTCGACACCGACTCCGAAGCTGATCTTCCTGACGTTGAATGTCGCTCGGGCGCCGCTGCCACCCTTACGGGCGATGACGACGCCTTCGTAGACCTGGATGCGTTCACGGCCACCCTCGATGACGCGGACGTGCACACGCACGGTGTCTCCCGGGGAGAACTCCGGGAGGTCGTCGCGCAGCTGCGCCGCTTCGATCTGCTCGATCGTATTCACAGGATCCTCCGAACAAAGAACGGTGAGGTGATTGAAACGGTGATTCTATAGGTGACGCGGACCTACAAGCTCTCAATCGCTCGAAAGAAGATCCGGTCTTCTCTCCGCGGTGCGCTGTTCTCGCTGGTGTTGGCGCCATGTCTCGATCTTGCCATGGTCTCCTGAGAGCAGCACGTCAGGAACGGTCCAACCACGGAAGTTTGACGGCCGTGTGTATACAGGTTCTTCGAGCAGGTCTCCACGGAAACTCTCGGACGCCGTCGATGCCGGATTACCTATAACGCCGGGCAGCAGCCGGGCAACACCCTCGATCACACAAGCCGCTGCGATTTCTCCACCGAGGAGCACGAAATCCCCCAGCGAGACCTCTTCGTCTATGAAGTGGTCCGCGACACGCTGGTCGACGCCCTCATACCGACCACATACGAGCGTGAGATGGTCGATGGTCGCAAAGCGATCAAGGATGGCCTGGTTCAACGGTGTACCCGCCGGTGTCAATAGCACCCGATGGGAGCTCTCCAGCGGCTCAAGAATCTTTGCCAGTGGCTCCGCCATCATCACCATGCCAGCCCCCCCACCAAAGGGAGCATCGTCGACCTGCCTGTGGACTCCCTTTGCATGGTCGCGAGGATCGTGGAAGTCAATTTCGATGTGCCCACCAGAGATCGCTCGACCCACAAGAGAGACTTCGAGAGGAGAGTCGAAGAACTCCCTGAACAGAGTGACGATGCTGATCCGCACGACGACCTACTCCTCGGCTGCCCGAGACGCCTCGGTCACCCGAAAAGCTGCCACGACCATCTCGGCAGTGTGCCGCGCGATCTCGCCGACCTCGCCCGGCGGATCAGCTGACTCCATCACCGCTCTGCCTCCCGTCATGATCATTTGTTCCATCATCCTGCCCGCGAGACCGCGAGGGACCATGCGAAAGACACCGGACTTGATACCGTCCATGTACGTCGAGGCGAACGCCGTCGAGAGACCGGTATGGGCCTCAGAGATCTGCTCCTGTGCGTTCGGTGAGAGGTGGGGCACTTCGGTGTGGAGGATCAGACCGATGTGGTCTGTTCCCACGAACTCAACCATCAACCGCGCCAGAGCAGCAAGTCGTTCGTCCGGAGGGAGCGAGTCATCCACGGATTCGACGATCTCCTCGATCAGAGGTGGAAGATCCCTCCGAACCATCTGGACCAGCAGATCCTCCTTCGAAGAGAAATGCTCATAGAACGTTGTACGCCCTATACCGACCTCTGCGGTCAGATCCGCGTGGGACATCTCGGTGTATCCCACCTTCCCGATGATCTCACGCGCCGCGTCAAAGAGCTGGTCACGAACGTTGCCCGTCTCGGGTTGCATAGTCACGGGAACAGAGGGTAGACCAGCCACTGCGATCGGTTATCGGAAGTTCGAAAACCGACATCCGAAGACCGACATCCGATGGCTGAAGCGAGCGCCAGCGAGCGATTCGGACTTCGGATTTCGGACTTCGGACCTCGGAGTAGAGAGCGAAGCGACCGCCCCCCAGGCGCCTATGTGATGATCAGACCCGTCTCGATCGCCTCATACGTGGTATTTCGTCGCACGGGGTTGCGGTCGAGATCCGAGATGAGATCGCGGAAATCTGCTGCCGTTACCTCTGTTCCGTGACTTGCACCGGCCGCACGGGATATCGACTCATCCATCAGCGTGCCCCCGACGTCGTTGCAGCCAGATCGCAGAAGCGCCTCTGCGCCCTCGAGTCCAAGCTTGACCCACGACGCCTGGATATTGTCGATGAGACCCATGAACGCTATCCGCGAAACGGCATGCATCAGGATGACTTCGTCCCACGTCGGGCCGGGTCTCGACTGGCCCCTGAGCCAAATCGGCGAACCCATGTGCACGAATGGCAACGGAACGAATTCTGTGAAGCCACCTGTTCGTCGCTGGATCTGGCGGAGTACCTCGATGTGATTCGCCCATGAGCGTGGGCCATCGACGTGACCGAACATGATCGTCGAGGTCGTCCTGAGACCGATGCCGTGTGCAGTGAGCATCACATTGGACCATTGGCTGGTGCGGATCTTGTCGGGGCAGAGCGTCACGCGTACATCGTCATCGAGGATCTCAGCTGCTGTCCCCGGCAGTGTTCCGAGCCCGGCTTCCTTGAGTTCGATGAGAAGCCGGCGCACTGTCGTGTTGGAGGTTTCGGCGCCCTGCCAGATCTCAAGCGGCGTGTAGCCATGGATGTGCATGTCGGGGAGGCGAGCCTTGATCGCTTTGACAACATCGATGTAGAACTGCCCAGTGAAATCAGGATGGATGCCACCCTGGAGACACACCTCGGTCGCTCCCCTCTCCCACGCTTCCTCAGAACGTTCGACGACCTCGTCGATCGACATCAGGTATGGCTCTCCGCGTAGAGCAAGGGACCGTGGCCCCTTGGAGAAGGCACAGAACCCACACTTGAAGTAGCACAGGTTCGTGTAGTTGATATTGCGATTCACGATGAATGTGACGTCGTCACCGACCGCTCTCCGTCGCAACGTGTCCGCCACGTCTGCGATCGCCTCGACATCAACGCCGTGGGCACCGAACAAGATTTCGACTTCGTCCCTCGAGGGTGCCCGACCTTCGAGCGCCTGGGCGAGGATCCGCGCGATCTGCGGTGTTGCATCCTCGAATGTGGCGCGCTCCCCCTCCCTCCATGCCTCGTCGGGCCACGCGGCCGAGATTCGCGTCTCTGATTCGGGGGGTTGAATGTCCCTGCCCGGCGCCCATTCATATCGTGGCCTTGCACGGCCACGACCATCGATCTGGTTGAGGTATGCAGAGAACGCACCCGCTTCGAGCGCTTCGGCCGCATCGTCGTAGTCGATATCGATCGGGAACGCCGTGCGTTCAACGAGCTTTCCGCCCTCAAAAGCGTTCCGCAGCTCACCGATTCGCTCCGTGTCCCAATCCCGAAGAAGCAGGTCGGTCGCGCCATCGGAGACGGCGACCAAGGCGTCCTGGACGGTGTCGACGAACGTCGAGACCGAGGCCTCGGATCCGGGCAGTCCAGCCAGAGCCGCGGCATCTTGGACCTGGGACCGTGGAGCCCTCAGGAAGGACGCTCGCGTGAACGTCAGTGCGTCGAGGATCTCCATGGATGTGCCCGTGTGCATCACAGTGATCCGCCACCCCGCAACGGCTCCTTTTCTGAGAATCTTGATGTCAGACGGCGCAACCACATATGCGGGAACCGGCACATTCTCATCACCGCCGGCAAGAATGAGTCCGCCCTTCTGCGCCTCGACAACGTCTGCGGGCGTCGGGCTGGACACCTCGACCACAAGTGTTCCCTCACGCCGGCGGGTCGAGGCCCATATCTGGTTGACGGCTTCAGCCGGTCGGATCTGAAGGAATGTGATCATGGTCATCGTGTTGGAGCTGGTTGGGGAATCGCAGCGTACCCGTCTGAATCCGACCGGTTGACGACCGAGGCCAACAATCCGGCGTCGATCCAGTCATCGGTTACGTACTCCGGATAGACAGGAAGGCGAGGCCGCAACCTGAATCCGTGGGAAGAGGTGACCTGTTGCAATACGTCGAGGTGTGGCCACGGTGCCTCGGGATTGACCCAGTCGATCGTCAGGGGGCTGACGCCTCCCCAATCATTGATACCCGCGTCGAGATACACGGAAAAATCGTCTGTGAGGTTCGGCGGAACCTGCAGATTGGCTTCCGCGCCGAGAATCCACCTTGCAAGTGCGACAACCCGCACGAAGTATGGGATATCGGGTTCGGGCGAGAACCGCATGCGCGTGTTTGCTTTTGCCCTGAAATTCTGAATGATGAATTCCTGGATGTGACCGTATTCCGTCTGAAGATCAGCAAGGGTGAACAGACTCTCGACGATCTCTTTGGGCGTCTCACCGATGCCTACGAGGATCCCCGAGGTGAACGGGACCTTCTGCCGGCCTGCAGCCCTGATCGTGCCCACCCTGACCGATGGCACCTTGTCCGGGCAGTTGTGATGTGGCATGCCTGGTTCGGTGAGTCTGTCTGAGATGTTCTCGAGCATGAGACCCATCGACACGTTCGATGGTCGGAGTTTGGCAATGGCATCTTCTTCCATGATCCCAGGATTGGCGTGGGGGAAGAGTCTCGTCTCGGCTCTGATGAGCTCAGACATCTGTATGACATAGTCGATCGTTGAACCAGCATTCTGTGTGTCGAGAAAGTCCCTGGCCTGTGGCCATTTGTCCTCTGGCTTGTCGCCGAGGGTCAGAAGGGCCTCGGTGCAGTCGAGTTCGTCGCCGGCGGTCGCTATCGCAAGGACATCTTGTGGTGTCAGGTACTCGCCACCTGCACCGGGCGGTTTCACGAAGGTGCAGTAGGTACAGGTATCGCGACAAAGCGTCGTGATGGGGATGAACACCTTGCGCGAGTACGTGACCGTTCGACCGTGGCCCTCGTCGCGCAACCGGCTCGCTTCTGCGAGGAGTCCCTCGGCGGGTCCATCTCCTGTGAGGATCCTGAGTGCAAGATCAGGGTCTGGCGCTGGAAGGGGCATTGCGCAAAGCTATCACGCCGGAGCAGTCTCGGAAACGCTGTCCTCGTTCGTTTGCAGCCTGACGGCGTCCGGGACGTCACGCTCGACATGGCGTATCGGCCCGATCATCCACGCCACTCCCGACATCACCACGACGGAGAGGCCCGCAAGAGCGAAGAACAGTCCATACGCAGCTGTTTCGCCGCTTCCGAAGAACCCCTGGAGCCAGACGCCGAACGGAGCATCACCGGTCATCAGGGGTACGAACATCCGGTCCGCAAGCGGACCAACCAACAGAAGGCTGAAGGGGATGGCAGCCTGTGCGATGGCCGAGCGCACAGCAAAGACCCGCCCTGGACGTCCGGATCGACCTTGGCCATCCAGATGGCCTGACTGAACGCGCCCCCGAGCGGAAGAACGAACATGGCCATCCAGAACCCGAAGACGATGACGGGAAGGCTCGCGACAGATCCCACAAGGGCCATCATCGCTCCAAGGACCGCACCCATGCCAACGATACCGAGGACCTTGTTGTCGA
>JAZFUH010000282.1:0-6542 GCA_036447125.1 Acidimicrobiia bacterium
CAGAGCTGTTGCAAGGCTTGACACCGATGTCGAGGTGCTGCTCGTCGGCAGGGGCCGGAGTGAGGCGAGGTTACGAAAGCTGGCGAGTTCCCTTGATGTGCGCGTGAGGTTCGAGGTCGAAGTGCCGTGGTCAGCGTTACCGGAGCTGTATCGGCAGATGGATGTGTTCTGTATGGCGTGCAAGTCACGTTGGGCAGGCCTCGAGTTCGAAGGTCTCGGACTTGTGTTCCTCGAAGCAGCATCGAGCGGTGTTCCCGTCCTCGTCGGGGACTCCGGAGGATCGCCCGAAACGGTGCTCCAGGGAGATACAGGCTTCGTCGTTTCAGATGTCGATGCGATCGTTGAGGGCCTTGAGATCCTTCTCTCCGACCTGCCCTCTGCGCGCCGGATGGGAGCTCGGGGACGCCAATTCGTAAAGCGCGAATTCACCTGGGAGCGGGTTGTCGAGCGTCTGTATGATGGATTCGCCCCACATCTCGGTTAGGTTTTACGCCGTTGAGAGCCTTGACAGGACGTCGAAACTCTCGTATTCCTATATGCCGACACCATTCGAACCGGGAAACCATGACCAAGAAGCTCGTCATCGTCGAATCGCCAGCAAAGGCGAAGACCATCAACCGCTACCTCGGTAGCGATTTCATCGTCGAATCCTCGATCGGCCATATCCGCGATATCCCCGCCCGCGCAGCCGATCTGCCTGAGAAGATGCGCGACCTCTGGAAGAGCACGCGATTCGGTGTTGACGTCGAGAACGACTTCGCACCCATCTACATCGTCACCGAGTCGTCAAAGAAGCAGGTCAGACTGCTCAAGCAGAGGCTCAAGGAGGTCGATGAGCTCTATCTCGCGACGGACGAAGATCGCGAGGGCGAGGCCATTGCCTGGCACCTACTCGAGGAACTCAAGCCAAAGATTCCCGTTCATCGCATGGTCTTCCATGAAATCACGGAGAGGGCGATCAGGGAGGCCGTCGAGAACCCTCGCGAGATCAACCTGCCTCTCGTCCAGGCCCAGGAGACGAGGCGCATCCTTGACAGGTTGTTCGGTTACGAGGTATCTCCCATCCTTTGGCGAAGGGTGCAGAAAGGACTCTCGGCCGGTCGGGTTCAGTCGCCTGCCACACGCATCATCGTTGAGCGAGAGCGTGAGCGAATAGCCTTTGTCGGAGCAGATTACTCGGGTCTCAGAGCGGTCCTTGCCACGGGTGAGGGTGAGTTCCCGGCCACGCTCAGGACCGTCGACGGCGCCCGGATCGCCGATGGTTCAGACTTCGGCGCGGATGGCAGGCTCAAGAAGGAGCGCCTGGTGCTGACGACCGAGGACGCCGTCGACCTGGCTACCGGTCTCTCCGGGTCCGGGTTTCTTGTGTCGAGTGTTGAACGCAAGCCATACACACGGCGACCGTATCCTCCGTTCAGAACCTCGACGCTCCAGCAAGAGGCCGGGCGTAAGTTCCGGTTCGGAGCTCGTAGGACGATGAGCGCAGCCCAGCGTCTGTACGAGGCCGGCTTCATCACCTACATGCGAACGGATTCAACGAACCTGTCCGAAACCGCGGTGCAAGCTGCACGCACTCTCGTGACGGACCGCTACGGCGGCCGCTTCCTGCCTGCCAAGCCACGGATGTACGGCAAACAGGCGAAAGGCGCCCAGGAAGCTCACGAGGCGATTCGACCTGCCGGCGAGCGATTCCAGGACATCGACACTCCGGCGGCGAACTTCGGATCGAGCTCGGACGAGAAGCGGGTCTACGAACTCATCTGGATGAGAACCGTTGCGTCCCAGATGAAGGATGCCAAGGGTGAGAGTCTCATCGTTCAGATCGAGGCGACCACTCTTGATGCGAAGACCTGCAGATTCCAGGCTTCCGGGCGAACGATCACGTTCCCCGGGTTCCTGCGTGCCTACGTCGAAGGCCGTGACGATCCAGATGCTGCCCTCGATGACACCGAATCCCATCTCCCTCACATGGCAGAGGGGGATTCCGTGCGGGCAGTGGAGCTTGCGCCCACCGATCACGAAACGAAGCCGCCTGCACGATTCACCGAGGCCTCGTTGATCAAGAGGCTCGAAGAGCTCGGAATAGGGCGACCTTCGACCTACGCGTCGATCATCGCGACGATCCTCGATCGCGAGTACGCGCGGAAGCAGGGTTCAGCGCTGATCCCGACATGGCGGGCCTTCAGCGTCGTTGGCCTGTTGGAAACGTACTTCTCTGATTACGTCGACTACGACTTCACCGCTCGGATGGAGACAGACCTCGATCGCATCGCCGCCGGTGAGGCAGAGATGGTTCCGTATCTCGACGCCTTCTACAACGGAAATGGTTCTCCTGGACTCAAGAGCCTTGTGGGCGAGGACGTTCTCGAGCGAATCGATCCAAAGGCCGTGAACTCATTCCCGATCGGGGTGGGGGAGGACGGCGAGCCTGTTTGTGCCAGGGCCGGTCAGTACGGTCCCTACCTGCAGCACGGGGAGCGCCGAGCCTCGATTCCTCCTGACCTCGCCCCGGACGAACTCACCCTCGAGCGAGCACTTGAGCTGCTCGATGCACCGAGCGGTGACAGATCACTCGGCACGGATCCGGATTCCGGGCTTGAGGTGTTCACCAAGGCCGGTCGTTTCGGCCCGTACGTGCAGCTCGGTCAACGTGACCCGGACTCCAAGGAGAAACCAAGGACGGCCTCCCTGTTCAAGACCATGTCCCTTGATGAGATCACCCTCGATGAAGCGCTTCAACTCCTTACGATCCCGCGAATCGTTGGAGTTCATCCCGAGGATGGGGCGCCCATCGAGGCTTTGAACGGCCGCTACGGTCCCTATGTGAGGTGGAACAAGGAGAGTCGATCACTCGAGTCTGAGGACCAGATCTTCTCTGTCTCCCTTGAAGATGCCCTCACCCTTCTTGGAAAGCCTCGTCAGAGACGTGGTGCAAAGCCGCCCCTGAGAGATCTCGGGGCAGACCCGGTTTCTGGCAAGCAGATAGTTATCAAGGACGGCAGGTTCGGCCTTTACATGACGGACGGCGAGACGAATGTCTCGTTCCGCAAGGCGGAGACCCTCGAGAACGTCACGTTGGAGCACGCCTCGGACCGTCTCGCCGAGAAACGCGCAAAGGGTCCAGCCAGTAAGAAGAAGCGCTGACCGAATCCTGGAATCCTGGAATCTGGCAGACTGACCCCATGGCCAACGATCATCCATTCGCCGGAGCCCGCTACATTGCGTTCGAGGGAATCGAAGGCGCTGGAAAGTCGACGATCGCAGGCAGAATCGCGGAGTATCTCACTGCGAGCGGTGAGAAGGTCGTCGTTGTACGTGAACCGGGCGGCACGGAAGCCGGTGAGAAGATCCGGGACGTTCTCCTTACGATGGATCACGATGTCGATCCGCGTACTGAGGCTGCGTTGTTCGCAGCCTCAAGGGCTCAACTGATCGCGGAGACCGTATCACCCGCTCTCGCCGAAGGATCCTGGGTGCTCTCTGACCGCACCGCTTATTCCTCCCTTGCCTATCAGGCAGGCGGTCGAGGTCTCTCCACAGGCGAGGTCTTTGAGCTCAATGACATCGCGCTTGGCGGTGTCTGGCCCGATGTCGTCGTGCTCCTACGCATCGAGCCCAGCGCCGGTCTTGCGAGACAGCAGGATGGCGACCGCATCGGCAACGAAGCCCCGGACTTCCATCTGAGAGTTGCTCAGGCGTTCGACGACCTTGCGGCCGCTGAGCCGGAGAGGTTCATCGTCGTGGATGCATCACTTGGTGTTGATGACGTCGTATCAGCAGTCGTCCGCGAACTCGGGCTCACAACGTGACGCACTTCGCCGATCTCGTTGGCCACGGAGGGGTGCTCGATCTTCTGGAATCTGAGCTTGCCGGCCCCGCCCAGGCCTACCTTTTCGTCGGACCGTCAAATGTCGGAAAGGCCAGCGTTGCACGGCGATTCGCGGCAGCACTTGTCGGGGGAGATGATGCCGACGCTGTGCGCAGAGCGAAAGCGGGGGCTCACCCCGACCTCGTGCTGATCGCTCCCGAAGGACGGTCATCGATCACCGTCGATCAGGCCCGGGGGGTTGTCTCTGCCGCCGTGCGATCTCCACTCGAGGCCGAGCGAAAGGTATTCCTCTTCGAAGAGGCATCGATGCTCAACGATGAGGCGGCCAACGCCCTCCTCAAGTCGATTGAGGAGCCGATCGCCACGACAACGTTCGTACTTGTTGTTGAGTCTGAGGACGATCTGCCGCTCACCATAGCGAGCAGATGCCGCTCCATCGTGTTCGGACGCGTGCCCGAGCAAGACATCGCTGCAGGCCTTGTCGAGCGCGGGATCGACCCGGATGACGCGACACGAGCAGCACGGATCTCCGGAGGTCGGCCCGGACTTGCCGTCGCCCTTGCTCGTGAACCCCGGGTAGCGTCATTCAGGGACACATGGCTCTCGGTACCCGAGAAACTCACAGAGCATCCGGGTGACGCCTACCGGGTGGCTACTGAGGTCATGGAAGCAACCGAGCCGCTGCTCACAGCCGTCAGGCAACGCCAGGAGACCGAACTCGAGAGGGACCATCCTGACGGGAGCATCCCGAAAGCGGTTTTGGAGCGCCAACAGCGCGAGCTCGCAAGAGCATCGGATGCGCTCTACGTGACGGGCCTTGAGCTCCTCGCAAGCTTCTACCGTGATACGGCGAGCGCACAGATCGGGGGTCCGGTCCAGAACACGGATATCCCTGTGTCCTCACTGACACGAGTCACGACGGTGACCGCGGTTCGGAACGCCTCGCGGGTACTGGACACGATCGATTCGCTCCACGCCAACCAGCGTCCGAATCTAGCGCTCGCGGCCCTGTTCCTTGACCTCGGCACCGATGCCTGATCTCGTCGCTGGAGCGCCACGGGCACTCGACCGGATGCTCCGGCTGCCGAACCGGGTGATCACGAGGACTTTCTTCGATCTGGAGGTGTCGGGCGCGAGGAACCTTCCCGACAACGGACCGGTGATCATCGCCGCAAACCACTTCTCTCATCTTGACCCGCCCCTGATCGGGGTGCATCTCGATCGCTATGTTCGGTTCCTCGCATTGGACGACCTCTTTGCAGAGTCAAGGGTCTTTGCGGGTCTCCTACAGTTCTTCGGGACCATTCCACTGGACAGGGACGGATACCCGATCAAAGCCATGCGCGAATCGATCGGTCATCTCAAGAGCGGCGGCGCCGTTGGCCTGTTCCCTGAGGGGCGCAGGGTTGAGCGGTGGGGAGAGGACCCGCCGAAACGCGGAGCCGCCTGGCTGGCTTGGATGACAGGCGCACCCCTCGTGCCTGTTGCGATCGTTGGGACCCAGCACAGCCTTGCTCCGGGCGAACGGGCGTTCAGGCGCACGGCGGTGAAGATCTGGATCGAGGAACCGATCTGGTGGGATGCGTACCGGAGAGAGGCCGATCCCATCGGTTCGATGATGGACGACTGGTACGCGGTGGTCGATGACCGCGTGCGTCACTGGAACCGCTGACACGACAAACGATTCCGGTGCGCGTCAGATCGAAAGACGTCGTGCAGGTGCAGTCAAGATTTCGCCCGCATTGCGCGTGGAGCGATTCCAGTTCCCGACCTTTCGAAGGAATGGAAAGCGAGGCTCAAATGCACTGCTGCTTCGTCGATCAACTCTCTGACGACTGTCTCGGACGTCCTTCAGACCTCCGTCAGCGCAGCCCAATCAATCGGCAGGTTGTGGTCGAGAAACTGATCGACCGGTGGCATCGGGTACTTCAGCCCGTTGCCGCAGTTGAACAGCACAGCGCGCTCCTCCTTTGAGATGAGGCCGCGTTCGAGAGCAGCCTCGTACGCGGCGAACGTGGCAGCTCCCTCCGGGCACAGCAGGAGGCCATCATTGGTTGCTACCGTCTTCTGGGCGGCTTCTATGTCTTCGTCTGGCACAGCGATCGCGAACCCGCCACTCTCGCGAATCGTATCCAGAATGAGGAAGTCTCCGATTGCTGCGGGTACACGGATTCCCGACGCGATCGTTGCTGCGTTCTCCCAGAGCTGAGCGTGTCGCTCGCCCTTGTCGAAAGCCCGGACGATCGGCGCACAACCCGTTGACTGCACGGCGACCATCCTTGGAAGTTGTCCGGCCAGCCAACCGATCTCTCGAAGTTCGTTGAATGCCTTCCACATTCCGATCAGTCCCGTGCCACCCCCGGTCGGGTAGAAGATCACATCTGGCACCCGCCAACCCATCTGGTCCGCAAGCTCAAGGCCCATGGTCTTCTTGCCCTCGATGCGGTACGGCTCCTTGAGCGTGGACACGTCAAACCAACCCATCGGCTCCTTGCCAGCTCCCACGATCTTCCCGCAGTCATTGATGAGGCCGTTGACCTTCCACACTCTGCCACCCTGGAGCGCGATCTCTCTCACGTTGATCTCAGGGGTGTCGTCAGGGCAGAAGATGTAGGTCTCCATGCCGGCCCGTGTCCCGTACGCTGCAAGCGCCGCCCCGGCATTTCCGTTGGTCGCCATCGCAAGGCGGGACAAACCAAGCTCCTTGGCCATC